>CAIJPI010000170.1 GCA_903822525.1 uncultured Bacteroidales bacterium
CAGGTTCCAACGTCAAATATTTGTATGCCTTTTCATGGCGAACGGCTTGCGTGGCGTGGCAAAAACCTGACGTAGAAAATCATTGAAACTTTATAGAGTCTTGATTTTTTGGTCCTTTTTGATTAAGCAAAAAGGACATAAAATGAATTTGTACCCTTTATTGAATTAAAGTAATCGTATAACCAGCACTTCAAAATATTATCCTGCCCAAATATTGAAATAGCTGCATACTTTCAAAAGAAAACACTACATTTGAAATATTAATCTATAAGCATTTATGACGCGTCCAGCAGCAAATCTGACCGGTTACAGGTTATACAGCGAGCCCCCTAAGTTCTATGAGGCTATGCTGCAGGACATTCAACAGGCTGAGCGCTACATATACCTCGAAACCTATAAATTCGGCAACGATGAAGTTGGGCTGCTTTTCCGCGATGCTCTTACAAAAGCGGCAGCAAGAGGTGTGCAAGTAAAATTGCTGCTCGACTCATGGGGAGTCTCCTACAACGAAACTTTTTTCAGCGAACTGATCAGTCTGGGCGGAGACGTTCGTTTTTTCAGAAAAATTTTGTATACGTTCGACTTCTTCACCAAAAACCACCGGCGTAACCACCGGAAGTTTTTGTTAATTGACGATCATATCAGTTACATGGGTTCGGCTAATATTACGGGCTATTCGATGCAATGGCGCGAATCGGTGATCCGGCTTACCGGCGGGATTACCCTGATGTTTAAACGTTCTTTCCTGGAGAGCAACAAGATTTACAAGAAGTATATCTTTAACAAGTTCACCTTTAAGAAGTCGAAATTTTTGGACCAGTTCGAACTGGTTGAAGATATGCCTTCCATTTACCGGCAACGGATAAAAACCAAGCTCGAACGACTTATCAGCAAAGCAAAGCGGGAAATCATCATCGAAACCCCCTATTTCCTGCCAGGTTATAAAATGAGGAAATGCCTTGCCGATGCTGCCAGACGTGGAGTAAGTGTAAAGATTATATTACCCCGGCATTCGGATGTGCGTTCCATCGACCTGCTGAGCAGCAAATACTATGGATTTTATCATTCGAACAAGATCTGCCTGATATTTTACACGCTTAATAATCTGCATGCCAAGCTCTTACTTATTGATGGCGAGACATTTGGTATAGGATCACCGAATTTCGATTACCGCAGTTTCCGCTATCAGCATGAGGTGATGCTCTTTGGCAACCATAAAGGGATCGTAGATGAAATTGGGCGTCATGTGGACGAAACCATGCTCAACTGCCTTGATTTCGACCACCTCAGCTGGCTGCGCAGACCTAAAATCGAAAAAGTGCTTGGGTGGCTGCTGCTGCCTTTCAGGCATATGTTTTAGGAAGGGGTTGGGGGTTAGGGATTGGGGGTTAGGGAATGTACTATTTAGAAACTGTCTAAATTTTAAAATTGAAGTGATTTATCAAGTTATTTGCTCAATCTTCTGTCAGGCTGAGAAGCCTGCCCTGAGCTTGCCGAAGGGGAGTCGAAGCCCACTAAATCATCTCAATATTTTCGGTTTAGCGTTGAACGAGTGCATTTCGACTTCGCTCAATGTGACAGGAATACA
>CAIJPI010000171.1 GCA_903822525.1 uncultured Bacteroidales bacterium
TATGTATCGTATTACCGCGATACTATTCAGCATGGTGGTATTTCGATGGAAGAAATCATGATCCCTTTTATTTTTATGAAAGCAAAGTAGGTAGTAAAGTGAAACGAAATTCATGAGTGAAAAAGTGATAGTATTGCAGTTTAAAGGGAGAAGCTTAGCATAGGGATATAGGAATTCTGTGGGGCTGCGTCTTACAGGCTTTGCCACGGAACTTGCAATCAAAAATTTATTAGTAAAAATTAATTCAGGTACATGGCTGAAATTTACACATGTCAATCACCCGACGAACTGCATCCTTTTGCCGCCAGGCTGATTGAAGCCCATGGGGACAAGCGTATTTTTGCCTTTCATGGCGAAATGGGGGCGGGGAAAACCACCTTTATCAAAACTATCTGCGAGTATCTAAAAGTGACTGATACGGTGAGCAGTCCTACATTTGCTATAGTAAACGAATATCTTACTGATGGCACAGGTTCTGTTTTTCATTTCGACCTGTACCGTATTAAATCGTGGACAGAAATGCTTGAAATAGGCTATGAAGATTACTTTTACAGCGGGAATTATTGCCTGATGGAATGGCCTGAAAAAATCGTAAATTTGTTGCCGGAAGATACTGTTCATGTTAACATTGAGGTATCTGATGATGGTATTCTTCGCACCATTACTTTCTGATTGTTGAAATGATATTGTTATGATACAAAACAATTACTCGGGGATTTTCCATTCAGGGCAGCTTATGCCCCAGGAAGAGCGGCTCGAGGTACAGCGAGCTCAAAAGAACCTTGTTATCGGTGTTCCCAAGGAATGTGCCTTTTCTGAAAACCGTATTCCCCTCGATCCTGATGCAGTTGGTTTGCTTGTACACCACGGCCACCAGGTGCTGATTGAAGCGGATGCCGGTAAAGCAGCGCATTTTGCTGATACAGAGTATGCCGAAATGGGTGCTGAAATTGTGTACGACACCCGGAAAATTTTCAGTGCCGATATACTGCTCAAAATTGCACCTCCTACCCTGGAAGAGATTGATATGATGAGTACCAAGCAAACTTTGATTTCGTCCATTCATACTTCTGCCATCAACGAGGAATATTTCAGGCGCTTGCTGATAAAACGCATAACAGCAATCGCTTTCGAGTACGTTCAGGATAAAGCAGGTACTTTCCCGGTAATCCGCGCTATGAGCGAAATTGCCGGGAATACATCGATGCTGGTAGCAGCCGAGTATATGAGCAATCCTGAATACGGACGCGGTAAGATGCTGGGCGGTTTCTCAGGGATTTCACCTACCGAGGTAGTTATACTTGGTGCAGGTACGGTAGGCGAATATGCTACCCGGGCTGCCCTGGGAATGGGCGCTTTTGTGAAAATTTTTGATAACTCAGTTTATAAACTACGCCGGCTTCAGAATAATCTGAATACCAGGGTATATACTTCCATGATACAGCCCAGGGTGCTGCTGAATGCACTTCGTTCGGCCGATGTTGTAATCGGGGCCATTCACACAGCCTACGGGCGCACGCCGGTAGTAGTAACCGAGGATATGGTGCAGCAGATGAAAATGGGTGCTGTAATCATTGATGTCAGCATCGACCAGGGCGGGTGTTTCGAAACTTCCGAAGTAACCGACCACCGGAATCCTGTTTTCAAAAAATATGGCGTAACGCATTATTGTGTGCCCAATATTGCATCGAAAGTACCACATACAGCTTCCTATGCGCTCAGCAACTTTCTTTCGCCTATTCTTCTGCGCGTTGGCGATGAAGGCGGGGTTGAAAAGGTATTGCATTCCGATTTCGGAGTGCGCCAGGGCGTATATCTTTTTAATGGAATTTCCACCAATAAATTCCTGAGCGATTCATTTCACCTTCCCTTCCAGGATATCAATCTTCTGATGGCTGCTTTCAGGTAAACGGGAATTACTAATCCATTTCTAACCTTTATTTTTCTGCTTTTCAAAGCGGAAGTTCTTTTTTATACATGCAAAAATTCCTCTTTCTTTTTATAGTCATTGCAACTCTGTTAATCCCTTTTTCAGGCAGGGCTGATATACCCGACAACGGCCAGGGTAAAGTCGTACTGAGCGGTTATGTGCGCGACCAGTCGAACGGCGAAATGCTGATCGGGGTTACCATTTTCTGCTCGGAACTTAAAACCGGTGCTCTTACCAATCTTTATGGATTCTATTCGCTTAGCCTGCCTGCCGGCCATTATAAAATCCGGTATTCCTATGTGGGCTTCAATACCCAGGAAAAAGAACTGCAACTCGACAAAAACCTGACCCTGGATATTAACCTGCAGCCGGCTGAGTCGAGGCTTGGTGAGGTGGTGATAATCGGCAAGCGGACTGATGAGAATGTCCGCGCCCCCGAAATGAGCCTGGTTAAAATGGACATCAAAACTATCCGGAAAGTTCCTGCACTATTGGGTGAAATAGATGTGATTAAAGTACTTCAGTTGCTTCCGGGTGTGCAGTCAACCAGCGAAGGCTCAACAGGCTTTAGTGTACGTGGCGGAAGTGCCGATCAGAACCTGATCATTCTCGACGAGGCCACTATTCATAATGCTTCCCATATGCTTGGATTTTTCTCGGTATTCAACAACGACGCCATCAAAGACGTAACCTTATACAAAGGCGATATCCCGGCAGCCTATGGCGGAAGGCTTTCGTCCCTGCTCGATGTTCGCATGAAGGACGGGAATTCTAAAAAATTCGGTATAACCGGCAGTGTGGGTACTGTTTCGAGCAAGCTTACGTTGGAAGGCCCTATTGTAAAAGACCGGACTACTTTTCTTGTGTCGGCCCGCCGCACCTATGCTGATCTGTTTCTGCCTTTTGCCAGGGATAAAAATGTTCGCGAAAACAAGCTCTATTTCTATGATTTGAACTTTAAAGTGGCCCATGTTATCAACGAAAACAACCGGCTTTATCTTGCAGGCTATGCCGGACACGATACGTTTAAAAACCAGTTTGCCACTATGGGTTTTGGCAACCAGATAGGTTCGTTCCGATGGAATCATTTATTTTCAAAAAAGCTTTTTTTTAATTTCAGCCTGATTTTTTCGAAGTACAACTACGAACTGGGAACACCCGAAGGCGATGCCAATTCATTTAAATGGACTTCGGCGATGCGCGATCATTCGGCACGTTTCGATTTTACACATTACCTCACCGAAAAGCATACCCTGAGGTATGGGGCGACCGTAATGTATCACGAGTTCTTCCCCGGAACGGCTAACGGGCTCGGCAGCCAGAGTGCTGTTACCGAATTCAAACTTCCTGCTGAATATGCTTTTGAGCATAGCCTGTATGCTTCGGATGAGTATAAAGTAACGTCACTGCTTACGTTGAAATATGGCTTGAGGTTTGCCCTGTTTCAGAATGTCGGTCCGGGAACATATTACCATTATGATGAAAACAATAATCCTACCGACAGCAGCACATTCAAAAAAGGCGATTATCTGAATACATATTCAAGTCTTGAGCCCCGCATGGCGTTTACCTATATGGTTAATGAAGTTTCGTCGGTAAAAGGCAGCTATTCGCATACGGCGCAGTTTCTGACACTGGCACAAAATTCAACGGCCGGAACGCCTCTTGATATCTGGTTTCCTGCCACACCCAATGTGAAACCCCAATTGTGTGATCAGGTTGGCATTGGGTACTTCCATAATCTGAAGAAGAATATGTATGAGGTATCAGCTGAAGTGTACTATAAAAATTTCAGGAATGTCATCGACTTCCGCGATCATGCCATGTTATTGCTGAATCCATACCTTGAGGGTGAACTACGCATAGGGAAAGGCTATTCGTATGGTGTTGAAACCATGCTCCGGAAAAATGAAGGACAACTCACCGGGTGGATATGCTATACCTATTCCAGGTCTTTTCGCATCATTCCCGGGATAAACGATGGCAACCGTTACAATGCACCTTATGATAAGCCACATGCAGTGAATTTCGTTGCTAATTATGATATTTCGAAGCGTGTTACAGCCTCAGCTACATGGGTTTATGCAACAGGTTTGCCGGTTACTTTTCCAACGGGGAGGGCAATTGTGGGGAATGCCATAATTCCTATCTACTCGAACCGAAATGCTTACCGCATGCCTGATTATCACCGCCTCGATCTCTCGGTTTCATTAAAGGGGAAAGATAAACCCGGTAAAAAATGGCATGGCGAATGGAATCTGTCAGTTTACAATGCCTATAACAGGCATAACGCATGGTCGATCAATTTTACGCAGGACAGCAAGGATCCCAATATTACCTATGCAGAAAAAACATACCTTTTTGCCATCATCCCGGCATTAACCTATAATTTTAAGTTTTGATAAGGATGGATTGCCGGAAAGTTAGGCTTTAGCCACACACTTCCTGATTTATTTAAAAATTTATACTCAATAAGCCTGAAAGCAAGATGAATACGAAAATATCAATATTTATACTCTTTTTAGTGACATTAACCATTGCATCGTGTACTGAAAAGATCGATATAAAGCTCGACGAGAGTTATGCGCGCCTGGTTGTTGATGGTTCAATTACCACCGATACCATGGCTCACGCGGTTGTGCTGAGTTCAACATCAAGTTATTACTACAATCAGCCGGCACCCCCGGTTACAGGTGCACAGGTAAGTATAACAGATGGCACACTTACCTTTGATCTGCTCGAAGACCAGGCCGGCGTGTACCATACGGCTCCGGGAGTATACGGAATTCCCGGGCATACCTACACCTTGCAGATTAAACTGGCTGCAGCAATCGGCGGGCAAACAGAGTTTGCTGCGGTTTCGTCAATTAATCCGATTAACAAACTCGATTCTGTAAGCCTGCTTTTTCATCCCGATTGGGCTAGGAAAGGGATATGGGAAGTAAAATGTTATGTTCAGGAGCCGCCTACTGTCGATTTTTACCGGTTTTTGGTTTCGAAGAACCAGAGAATGATTACCGATACCCTGAATGAATGGTTTGTGACCGATGATAAGTTCTTTAACGGCAGTTACACTAACGGGGCTACCATAGCCTACCTGCAGCAAGGCTCGCCCGAGGAAGGACTGAGGCCGGGGGATATGGTAACTGTTGAGGTAGATAATATAAGTAAAGAATACGCCACTTTCCTGATGGAAGCCCAGGCTGAATTGCGTGGATCGAACCCTTTGTTCAGCGGACCTCCTGCCAATGTAAAAGGAAATATCAGCAATGGCGCCGTTGGTTTTTTTGCGGCTTACTCAGCCACCCGCTCTTCAGCGCTAACACCTTAATAATCAATGTAAGTATTATAATTGTTAATTTACAGAAGATCAGAATAATAGATTTATTTTCCCCATTCAAACAAGTTTCCCCTTTCCAGTTTCCCCTTTCCAGATTCCACTTTCCCCTTTCCCTGCGGCACATATTCAAAAAAAAGGTTTATGCACGATATTGAACCCTATTACAACTGGCGTAACCTGTATATAGCATCCGAGGATGAGCGCTCGCCGTTTTTTGGACGCGAATACAGTGAATTTGAATTTACGGGCAAGGTATACAATTACCTTTTGCATCCGCAGTGGGACTATATAGGTTCTGAAACTCTTTACATTAAACTGCTTTTTGTTGATTACGAAAAAGGTTTCAGTATTATTGAATTTATAGGTGAGTGGAACGACTGTCTGTACAATGATATTATGTTCCTTTACCGGAATGTAATCGAAATCCTGCTTGCAAACGGGATCACCAAATATATACTGATAGGTGAGAATGTGCTGAATTTTCATTATTCCGACGATTCATACTACCAGGAGTGGTTCGATGAGTTGGAAGAAGGCTGGATTGTATGCCTTAATTTCCGTGACCATGTGATTAAAGAGTTTGAAAACGGGCACCTCGATTACTATTTAGCCATGGGTGGAAATTTCGATATTTTGCCCTGGCGCACGATTTCACCGCAGAAGTTGTTTTTTATAGTTGAACAGCTGATAACCAAAAGGCTCAATCCCTGAAGCGAAAAGTTAGAACTTTTAAATTTCGGATGTCGGATTTGCGATTTCGGATTTCTGCTAGCCAACATTCCACATCCAACATTCCGCATCCAACATTCAACAACCCACATTCCCGAACAG
This sequence comes from uncultured Bacteroidales bacterium, assembly GCA_903822525.1. GTDB lineage: Bacteria > Bacteroidota > Bacteroidia > Bacteroidales > UBA4417 > UBA4417. The sequence continues at coordinate 6,102 of CAIJPI010000171.1, forward strand.
TTGTAACTATATAGGAATACATTCCCGTATAGTTATGACTATTCGGGAATACGTAATGTTATTTCGTATATTTGCATTATAATTTCACTTCAAATGATAGTAAGAACATTAAAAGAGCAGATAAGCAGTCGTTTTTTTTCAGGAAAGGCAATTATTGTAACTGGTCCGCGACAAGCCGGCAAAACTACGCTTATAAAGAACATTCTGAGCGAAAGGAAGGATGTTTTGCTTCTTAACGGTGATGATCCTGCCATAAAGAGGTTGCTCGATAGGCCGAATACTGAGCAGTTGAAACAGATTATCGGAACCAATAAAATAGTTTTCGTTGATGAGAGCCAAAGGATTGAAGGAATAGGGCTGACCGCCAAAATAATTGTTGATCAAATGCCTTCAGTACAGCTTATCCTGAGCGGATCTTCGTCTTTTGACCTGTTGAATCAAACCCAGGAATCACTGACAGGCCGGAAATGGACTTTCTCGCTCTGGACTGTTAGCTGGATTGAATGGCAAACGTACATGGGTTATGTAAAAGCAGAACAGGATTTGGAAAACAGGCTTGTATTTGGTTTTTATCCTGATGTTCTGGTAAATGCATTAGATCAGGAAATTATTCTTAAGGAATTGACTGAAAGTTATTTGTATAAGGATATATTGATTTATGCAAACATAAAAAGACCTGATTCCATCCAGAAACTGGTACAGGCATTAGCCTGGCAGGTAGGAAACGAAGTTGTTTATTCAGAAGTTGCTGAAATCTGCGGCCTTGATCCCAAAACAGTTGCCAGCTACATCGAAATACTTGAAAAAGCCTTTGTGGTTTTCCGTTTGCCTTCTTTTAGCCGTAACCTAAGGAATGAGATCAAATCGGGGCGAAAGGTTTATTTCTACGACAACGGGGTCAGAAATGCAGTTATCGGACAGTTACAACCTATGGCATTGCGCAAAGATATTGGTGCTTTATGGGAAAATTTTCTGGTAAGCGAACGTAGAAAATGCTTGAATTACAGTAAGTCTGTCTGTAACTCCTATTTCTGGCGTACTAAACAGCAACAGGAAGTGGATTATGTTGAAGAAGAAAATGGTAAAATATATGGTTTCGAATTTAAATGGAACCCCAAACAATTCAAACGCCTGCCCTTAACATTTTCAGGTTCGTATAACAGCATTGACCAATGCATTACACGTGAAAACTTCAGGGAATTTCTACAACCTGCCGGGAGCGGGAATGCGGATACTCCCCAAGAGCGTATTTAATCCATATAGTCCACATCCCACATTCCACATTCCACATTTCAAATGAAACAAGCAGCAATCCTAACCATTTATGGCCGCGTTCAGGGAGTAGGGTTCAGATATTTTGTAAAACAAAAGGCCGATATGATTGGAATCAGCGGGTATGTTAAAAATCAGCCAAATGGTATTGTGTATGCAGAAGCAGAGGGCGAAAGCGAACTCCTTGAGTTGTTTATCAAAGAATGCCACAGGGGACCATCGCATGCATGGGTTGAGAAAATTGATATTCAGTATTGCCCGCCACTGGATATGGAGGGGTTTCATATACGGTAATGCTTGTATTCCGGTTTTTCATTTTCGATTTAATTTAAGCAGAATCTAAAAAATTAAAAGTCAAAATTATTTTTTGATTGTTTAAATGGTTTGAAGAGTTTGAAATGTTTGAAGAGTTTGAAATGTTTGAAGAGTTTGAAATGTTTGAA
>CAIJPI010000172.1 GCA_903822525.1 uncultured Bacteroidales bacterium
CCCGGCATCATGATATCGAGAAGTATAAGGTCGGGCTTAGCGATGGCTGAAACCTGCAATGCCAGCTTGCCACTGGGAACCGGCCTCACTTTATACCCTTCCCTTTCGAGTATATCGCCCAATACTTTCAGGTTGGCGGGCACATCGTCCACAATAAGAATATTGGGCATTATGGGACCCTGGTTTTTTATAGTATTCACGATTTTATTACTTTTTTATTTAGAATAAGGAGCAGTTTATCGTATTCGTAATTCTTTGCAAGATTCATCAGGTGTTGTGCCAAAACTGCATGATCCTGTTGCATCCCGCTTATAAGCAGAATAAGCCGGTTGAGATCAGCTACCGCCAGGGCATCGAGCAATTGCGACACAAGGTCAGCAGGCAAACCATCAAGATAATTGCTGACCAGTTCATTATCGTCAATGACGTCCAAAATCGACATATGTGGCTCATTATCATATAAGTATGTAATGCCCAGGGCCTTCCCTATGGCAGCAAACAATTCGTTTTCCCTGAAAGGCTTGCGGATATAGCCCTGCAGGCCTGTAGGATCGGCCTTTTGAAATTCATCTTCATAGGCACTGGCAGTGAGTGCAATAATGGGTATCAGGGCACCTTTGTCGGTCGACTTAATAATACGGGTTGCTTCGTACCCATCCATAACAGGCATGCGCAGGTCCATTAATATCAGATCCGGATCCCATTCCTTAACTTTTTCAACGGCTTCCATTCCGTTCATGGCTTCGTTGGTTTCGAACCCCACCAGTTTAAGTAAATCGACTACCACCTGCAAATTCTCCGCCTTATCGTCGGCGATCAATATGCGATAGTTCTTTTCGCCCATGTCGATGCGGTTTACGCGTCTGCTGTCAGTTCCCGGAGCCGCCAGGGCATCTCCTTCACTCACCTCCACCTGAAAAGTAAATACCGATCCTTTTCCCGGCTCGCTCAATAAGTTTATGTCGCCGCCCATTAAAACAGCCAGTTCGCGGCTGAGTGCCAGGCCCAATCCGGTACCGCTGCCTTTTTTAATACCTGAACTTGTCTGGACAAAATGTTTGAAGAGGCTATCCAGTTCGTTTTCAGCAATACCAGACCCTGAATCCTGTATATCAACAACCAGCATGCTTGCCGATTGTTTGCTTTTTTCGATACGGCTACGAACCACAACACTGCCTTGGTCAGTAAATCGAAAAGCATTCCCGATTAAATTGATAAATATGCGGCGCAATTTATTTTCATCGGTAATAATATACCGTGGAAGCCCTGCTTCGGTCTCTACAATAAACTGTAGGTTTTTTACATGAGCCCGCATCCTGAAAGTCTGTTCTATCTCATTCAGAAAGGCATGAAGGTCGATTGTTGAAGGATTTAAAGCCATATGACCGGCTTCAACTTTCGAAAGTTCAAGGATGTCGTTTATAAGTTCAAGCAGGTGCTCGCCCGATCGTATGATAGAGGTGTTATATTCTTTTTGCGATACCGATAACTGCTTATCGCGGTTCATCAATTGCGAAAATCCTATAATCGCATTTAAGGGAGTTCGTATTTCGTGCGACATATTGGCCAGGAATACACTCTTTGCTTTATTGGCTGTTTCGGCATCCTGTTTGGCTTTTAAAAGAGCCGTTTCCGCTTTTTTCTGCCCGCTGATATCCCAGTTCGTTCCCACCATGCGCACAGGAATACCTGCCTCATTGTGAAAAACTACTGCAAGCGCCCTGATGGCGTGTATAGAACCATCAGGCCATACCGTGCGGAATTCGGTATCAAACTCTTTCTCTCCCCGAACAGCCATCTGAACTTCAGCGTCGGTCTGAGCCAGGTCGTCGGGATGAATGCCTGCCAGCCATGCTTCATAGGCACCATTAAAACTATTTTTATCGACACCGTAAAGCACATACATCTGCTCGTCCCAAACCAGAAAATTATTCACAATATCGAAGTCGAATACGCCTACACCACCGGCACGCGTGGCCAGAGCCAGGCGGGTTAAGGTCTGGCTCAAAGCATCTTCGGCCTGTTTGCGATCGGTAATATCGTGAACCAATGAGTACAACAGGCTGACATTCCTGAACTCGATCGGGCCGCTGTATACTTCAACATCGCGCACTTCGCCATGAGCCAGGCGGTGTTTAAAAAAGAACTGCTGGCGTTTTTGTTCGGCGGCTAACTGCAACTCTTCAGCAATTTCGGTGGGAGAAAGAATATTGATTTCAGAAATATTTTTTTCGCATATTTCATCGTACGACCAGCCATAATAAGCGCAGGCAGCAGCATTCGCATCTTTGATTTCACCGCTATCGGGATTAATAATCAGCATAACGGAATGGTTGAGGCGGAATAACGATTTATACCGTTCCTCACTCTGGCGCAGGTCTTCTTCGGCCATTTTACGTTCAGTAATATCCATCGAAATTCCAATAACCCCGTCAACCTCACCTTCTGAATCAACAAAAGGTATCTTGCTGGTATTTACCCACTTAACAAGGCCGTCTATTTCCCATTTTTCCTCTATATTTAATTTCGCAGCACCTGAACGGATCACTGCCAAATCATCCTGATAATAGTTTTCAGCATCGGCTTTGGGATATAAATCAGCAAGGTTCATACCCTGCAGCTCTTCCTTGGTTTTGCCGTGAGCCTCAGCAACATATTTGTTAACCCTGATATAATTATTATTAGTATCTTTATAAAACAGCAGACCAGGGATATGATCCATAATGGATTCAAGCTGATTGGATAAATATTTATACTGCTGTTCGCTTTCACGTAATTTTACTTCAGCATTTCGCCGGCTCTCCATGTCGGTAATATCGGTGATATAGCCATGCCATAAAACGGAGCCGTCGTTTTCACGCTGAGGCATGGAAGTGCCATATAATATGCGGACGGTTCCGTCTTTAAACTTTACGCGGTGCTCATATTTCCATAGTGTTAAGTCTGCTGCCGAAGCCTGTATGGACGCTACAACACCTTCTATGTCGTCGGGATGCAGGCTGGCAAAAAGCAGGGATGCATCGTCGCGCACCTGCTCAGGGCTGACCCTGTATAAATCCCTGATGGCTTCGCTGGCAAAGGGAAAGCAGGAACTTCCATCAGGGTGCAAGCGATACTGGTATACAAGCCCGGGCAGCATGCCTGCAATTTTCATCAGGCGGTCGATCGACTCTTTTTGAAGTGCTTCTGCCAACCGGCGTTCGGTAATATCCCTGTTGCTTACTCGACGACCCAGTGGAATGCCCTTGTCATCGAATACAGGTGAGCACAAATGAGCTATATGAGCGATAGTCCCATCTTTTTTAATAATCCTGAATTCAACCTCATCATAATCTGATTCATGATCAGAAGAATGAATTTTTTGGAGATGACCTTCAAACAATCCGATATCATCCGGATGAATGATCTTTTTCAGAAGCAGGTTGTCGGCGATGAACTCTTCCGGCGTATAGCCGCTTATTCTTTTGCATGAGGGTGACATGTAAGTCACCTGCTTGTCAGCCCCCTCCCAGTACTCCCAGTCGTAGGTATAATCAGCTACAGTTTTAAATTTTATTTCGCTGGCTTTTAATTCAGCAGTAAGCTGCACAGCAATTTGGCTTGCCCTGTTTTTTGTATTCACCAAGGAAAGAAATAGTCCAAAAAGCAGAAAGCTGATAGTGCTCCCTCCAACCAGTACCACAACCTCAATAATGTTATAAAAGGATTCTCCGGCTACTTGTGAAAAACGTATCGTCCAGACCTTCCCGTTAAATATAACAGGGGCAGTAAGGGCATTAATTTGTCTGCCGTTTTGACTCAGAGATTTATCATGATGGCTGTCGAACAATAATGAACTGGCGGTCATACTATCGTTATCGAACACTTGCAAGCGAATCCGGTTGATATCGTCCAGATCCCAACGGCCTATGATGCCATGCATCAGATCGCTCATACGGTAAGGGCTGTATACCCAGCCTTTAATGGCTGCCCTGCGCTCTTGTATGGTATTCAATGGCATTCCATTACGGTATACAGGAGCGTACATAAGTGTACCTATCTGCACATCTTTATTCGTTTCCTGCTTTAAGATAACTTTTCCTGTCAGCATGGCAACATCGGCATCGCGCGACACCTCCATAGCTTTGCGTCTGACAGGTTCTGAGTACATATCATAACCAAATGCCCGCAGGTTTCGGCCTGTAAAAGGTTCGAGGTAAACGATTGAAGTATACATGCTCCTGATACCGGGAGGAAATACGGTATATGCTGGGAATCCTTCACTACGCACACTCTGAATATGTTTTTCAATCTGATTTCCCGGGATAATCATCGTATAACCGACTCCTTGAATGCCCGGTAAATTCTTGTTTATTTTCCCTTTTTCAATAAATTCTTTCCACTCTTTCCGGGTCACGGAATCAGAGGAAGCAACAAACGCTGCACCACTACGCAGAAGTTGTGCATGAGCATGAAGGCGGGTATCAATTTTAGTTTTTATCTCATTGCATACCAGGGAGAACTCTTTCTCGGAGGTTTCTTTGATATTACGATAGGTATAGAATGCTGTAATTGCAGTGAGCAAGAGCCCTGCACAAAGTATTGCCAGCGCTTTCCATGTACTCCGTGAAACGGTACCGGACGGAAAGAAAAGATTTTTAGAATTGATTATTTGCATATGGTATTATATGTTTATGCGACATTTTCGTTTTATGCAGGAGCTAAGTCTGCGGGTTTTTCGGTGTTATTAAGTGGGTGTTCTGATATTCCACACACCTCACCCCCCGGCCCCCTCTCTTCAGAAGAGAGGGGGTGACTCTCCGTTCTGAATGTATTAAAACATCACTTTCCTGTTCACCCACCACATCTAAAACTACCTTTCACCACTCTCCCCCGCTCAATCTTCTCGTCCCCACCCCCTCTCCTTCCTTCAAGGAGAGGGGGCAGGGGGTGAGGCCTTTTAACTCGTCAACCCCTCTCTCCTTCCTTCAAGGAGTTGGGTCCGGGTGTGAGACCCTCCCTCGTCCACACCCCCTCTCCTTCCTTCAAGGAGAGGGGGCAGGGGGTGAGGTCCTTCCTCGTCTACCCCTTCAAATGCTTCTGAATCAAATTCTTAAGCTTTGCAATATTCAATGGTTTAGGGATATAATCGTTGCAGCCTGCTGCCATCGCCTTTTCGTAATCACCAATCAGGCTGTAAGCCGTTTGTGCAATAATAACCACCTGGCTGTTGAACTGCCGTATCTGTCTGGTAGCTTCGTATCCATCCATTTCGGGCATCTTGATGTCCATAAGCACCAGGTCAATATCCGGGTTGTTTTGGCAGGCAGCTATAGCTTCGGTGCCTGTTCTGGCTTTTAGTATTTCACGGCTGAACTTGCCTACTGCCATCGAAATCAACATTTCTGATGTTTCATCGTCTTCAGCAATTAGTATTTTCAGGTTTTTAACTGATGCTTCAGGTTTTACTATTTCTACAGCATTTTCAGAGTCAATGCTTTCGAGTGGAAGGGTATGGTATGGAATAGTAAAGTGAAATACGGAGCCTTTCCCCACTTCGCTTTCTACCCATATTCTGCCTCCCAGCATTTCGACAAATGCTTTCGAAATGGATAATCCCAGGCCGGCACCTTCATAATTGCGGGTGAGCAGTTCGCTGCCCTGCCTGAAGCGTTCAAAAATAAGTTCCTTCTGGTCGGCGCGAATACCTGGACCTGTATCGCTAACATAAAAACTGAGGTAGCGGTCCTTTCTCTCACAGCCTAAAACGATTGTGCCTTCTGGAGTAAATTTAATGGCATTTTTTACCAGGTTGGTAAGTACGGCATACACTTTTTCGCGATCGGTCTCTATAATGGATTCGCTATCCTGAAGTGCATTCCTGTTACTTAGTTGTATCCCTTTTTGAGTTGCTTCAGGCTTGAAAAAAGTATAGATGTACTCCAGCTGCTCTTTAATATTGGTCCGCGAAAATGAAATTTCCACCTGCCCTGCTTCAACTTTCGAAATGCTAATAATATCGTTGATAATATTGAGCATACGTATACCGCTTTTTTCGATTATGCCAATATATTCCTGCTGTTCATCACCGGTAAGCTTAGGTTCTTTCAGCAGACCTGTAAATCCCAGTATGCCGTTCATAGGGGTGCGGATCTCGTGGCTCATATTAGCCAGAAAAGCCGATTTGAGGCGGTCGCTTTCTTCAGCCCTTAGTTTAGCTTTCAAAAGTTCGATTTCTGCCAGTTTCCGGTCTGTAATATCCTGGGCTACGCCGGATAAAAACAAGGGATTTCCCTTCGCATTACATGCTGTTTCGCCAGCTTCGGCCAGAATATACCGTATCGATTTATCAGGCATGATAATGCGGTATTCCAATGGTTTTTTAAGTGCAAACTCTGGGGCATTCGAAGGAAGTACAATATGCAGATCATCGGGGTGTATAACATGTCTGATAACATCACCCAGGGAACCTGTATGCGAATTTTTATCAATGCCAAAAATATGAAACATCTCATCCGACCAGGTCACCTCCGAAGTATTCAGATTCCATTTCCAGCTTCCAAGGCGTGCTACCGATTGTGCTTTTTTAAGATCAGATTCTGAACTACGGTATTTTTTTTCACTTTCAATCAGGGCGGCTTCTGCGTCTTTCTGA
>CAIJPI010000173.1 GCA_903822525.1 uncultured Bacteroidales bacterium
AGCCATATCCGAACTTTACCAATGAAAGCTGACGGCAAATATTTCTATCAATTTCCAAAATTGATCAAGCCGATTTACTCCTAGTCATGCTTGTGATTATAATATGCTTGCATATGCTTTTCAAAAAATAAATGCCTGAAATAAACTTCACATACTTTTATTTTATTCTTAGGTATGATATATATGAAAAATAAAGGAGGAATCCGAAAATCCTAAATAAAAGAGTAGGATAAAATTCAATATAGATAAAGTATGAAAACGAAAACAAAGGAGTTTAGCATTTTGTTTGCGGCTTTAGTAATGATTACTCTTATCATTGGGTCATGCAAAAAGGAGAATTTTGAACCTTCACAGGAAGAGCAGTTAATACTGCATGAAAAATCAAGCATGAATGATAAATGCAATGAAAACAGAGACCTTAAGATTCTTTTTATCAGCAAAAGAGATACTATTGTTGATGAAATCTATGCGATGGATGCGAATGGTTCCAGAGTAATTCGACTCACCGATAACACTGTTCCTGATGGCAGAGCAACCTGGTCAGACAACGGGCAGCATATTGCATTTGCATCGGGGGCGACTGGTTCACGAGATATTTTCGTAATGAATGTCAATGGTCATGGCCTTCACAATATAACAAATACGGCCGCTGATGAGGATTGGCCTGAATGGTCACCTAAGGGCAATCGGGTAATATTCTCAAGCAATCGCGATGGTAATCATGAAATTTATACCATGGACCTGGAAGGAGAACATATCAGAAGGCTGACAAGCAGGATACAGGATGATAAATGGCCTTCGTGGTCACCGAATGGAAGAAAAATAGTATTCCAATCAAATTTAGGCGTTGGATTGGGACTTACTGATATTTTTGTGATGAATGCAAATGGTAGTGGTGTTACGCAACTTACCAATAGCCCGGCCTTCGACCAGATGCCTTCATGGTCACCAGATGGGAGAAAGATAGCCTTTATGAGTGCACGCGACGGGAATCCCGAAATTTATGTGATGAATGCTGATGGATCGGGTCAAACTAATATAACAAACTCTCCGGGTATGGACGCACGTCCTTCATGGTCGAGGGAAAAAAATATAATTGTATTTACGAGCACACGCGACTTTGCAGTTAATACCCCTATTAACCAGGAAATATATAGTATGAGGGGTGATGGCAGTAATCCCTTAAGGCTAACAAATAATGTTGTTTACGACGATTATCCATTTATAAAGTAGGAATTATTCTGTAAATAAAAGGTCACATTAGTGATCATATTTAATATTAATTTCTGTTCAAATTGAATTAAATATCCTGAGTCTCACAGCTCAGGATATTTTTCGCATTTCCATTCAAATTTCAATTCTATCATTCATTTTATTGGTCATTACGATCAACCTCTGATGAGAATTTATGCAGGCAAACTGGCATAGACTATTCTTAGTGTTTATGACCAGGTCTGTTTTTGATTTCGCTTTCATGATCAGTTGTGCCTGGTACGCTTTAAAGAAATAGCATTAAGAAAACTAACAATCCCTTATTTCCAGTTGAACGCAAAACTAAAAAGCCCCGGATTTCTCCGGGGCAGCAATCATCAAACAAAACAAACTTTTTTTTAGCTGAGTTTATCAACTTTGATAAATTTTTCGGAAGTAGTCATTGATATACCGCAACGTTTTGGTGCTGTTTTGTCATAGGTGTTTCCGCAGATTGGGCATATATAGAAAGCCTTTGTCAGTATGACTACTATATGTTTTCTATTGCAGCAAGCGAACTTTCGTTTAGGGGCTTATACTTCTATTGCGTTCTGTAAAAATTGTTTTCCCAGACTGGTAAAAACAGGTTCCCGTTTCAGTTAATAAAACAAATGTTAATATTTCGCAAAATCATACCACTACCTACAAAAGATATTACTTTTGTAGGGAAATGAAAAAAATAGTCATCATATTGTATTCGGTTTTTTTGTCTGTCCTCTTTGTGTGTCAGGCTCCCATGACTATTTCCACCTTACAATTACTGACAAATACCGAACATGTAATTGATTCGTCCAATCATAATGGTGATAATTGCCAGGAAGAACATTTTACAAAAACCAATGCTATTTCGATTCTTATTCCATTTCAGAATTACCTTTCAGGAACTTTAAGTATAAACACTATTCCCGGAATTCCGCCATTTTTATGGCAGCCTCCTCAATAATTTATTTCATACATAGACGATGAATGCATATATCTGTGCATTCTACAGCCATTTCACATTTTTTCTTAAAAAGACTAAAATCAGGTGTTATGAAAATGACATATTGTTTTATAGCAATTGTGCTAGTTGCATTTGCTATTAGTGGATGCGACAAGGATGAATGCCCCCAATGCCATGAGTGCGAATGCATTTGCATAAGGTAACATCAGGAGTTGTGTTCAGCAAAGGTTTTCGGCAGGATGCCGGCATTTTGCAGACTCTAACCAGATTTACCGAATGCCACTATTTTTCATGGTATTACTCTGCAAATAGTTTGATAGTTTCCGTATTATGCCGGTAACCTGCATGTTTAAGCCAAAACACGAATCATTAATTTTCATGAAGTTCACCAAAAAAATCTCTGACTAATGAAACAGACAACAATAATATTCATAGCCATTACTTTCTTATTTGTCGTTTTTTCTTCCTGCCAAAAGGAGGACAATTCAACAGTTCCTTCTATTGCAGAAGCATCAAAAATGGTGCAACAGGGGACATGGAAAGTTTCGCAATATATCGACTGTGGCGAAGACGAAACGTATCATTTTTCCGGCTATGCTATCACGTTCAATTCTTATGGTGTAGTTACAGCAGTCAATAATTCAATTACAATTACCGGTAGCTGGAATACAGTAAGCAACTTAAATCAGAATGAGTTTTACTTTCAATTCGGTTCAGCAATTCCTTTTTGTGAGATAGACGATGACTGCTGGCATATTATTGAAAACACAGCATTGAAAATTCGATTGGAGGATGAGTGCGGAGGAATAAATGATAAAGATTTTTTGACCTTAGAAAAGATTTAAACCAACCTTAAACTTAGTACTATGAGAATGATATCAATAATCCTGTTTTGTGCAGCAGCATTTAATGCTGCTGCACAACAAGCGGAAGAAACAAAAACGCTTTTCGGAAGCGGAAAATCTCAAATCGGTTATTTCGTAAACCCTTCGTGCCAGTTTAGTGAAATTGCCGGATCAACTGTTGTGCTACCCGGTGTAGGTGCCGGAATAATTTTAAACAATAATATTTCCTTAGGTATAAACTACAGGTTCATTGCAACCGAAAATACTCCGGTTGGTGAAACTGATACCAGGCTCTACCTCGATCAGAAATATACAGGAATTAAGGGTGAATATATCTTGTTTCCTGAAAAAACAGCACATCTGAATTTTCAACTCGAAGCAGGTATGGGCCACACGGAGTTCGACCTGAAAGATGCCTATGAATCCGGTGATGTTCCAACAAATGATGCTTCGTTTGTTTATCTGGAACCGGGAGCGGCTCTTGAAATAAACCTGTGGAAATACCTGAAACTTGATTTGGGAGTCGGGTATCGTTTTGTGAGTGATGTAACTTTTAATAATCTCACTGAAAAGGATTTCAGAGGATTTACTTATACAGCAGGATTTAAAATCGGAATATTCTGACAAGGAATGTTTTTAATCAGAATAAAGCATTTTTATTTCAATCCTAAAATCAACATCTATGAGTCTTAACGCTTTGATCACCAATAGGATTAATAACCGTAATGATAGTCTCGGCTATAATTACGGACGCAATGAAAATAACTGCATTTCATTTTCACGCAATCCAAATTACCTTACCGATAAGTTGCTATGCTATAAACTGCGAAAACTACTCAGAATAAAAGTCGTGCTTACGATTACCGGAATCATTCTGTTCATTCCGATGCTCATAGCCGGTATACTGGTAGTTAAACATATGATAATATAGACTGATTTTATCAGCGAAAACCAAACAAATAGAAAAGAACCCCTATCAGTAAAATAAAAATTAATTATCACTAAAAAACAAAACTATGATTTGTCCACGATGCAACAGCAATTTATTAATGTCAAATACTAAAGGAGTAGAGATTGACCATTGCCCCAATTGTAAAGGCGTTTGGCTTGACAGAGGCGAGCTTGATAAAATAATCGATCGTTCAAATGCTGAAGGTTCAGCAAGCTTTAAAGGGAACAGTGAATATGGACACCATGACAGCCATTTTGAAAAAAGATTCGATAGTCATGATAATCACCATTCTGATGAAAATCACGATAGTCAGCATGGCTATGGATACCAGCATAAACGCAAAAAAGGATTTTTGGGTGAACTTTTTGATTTCTAGCCTTATAACCTGTCGATAAAGTAAATTAATATTTCCTGGAAATTATGAGTAAAGTAAACAGGCGAAAATTCCTTGGGAATATAGTAGCCTACAATGCAACAGTTATAATTGGTGCGAATTTGTTAATGGCATGCACCAAAGATAGTTACGGTGTACAAGGTAGCCAGGAGTTGGAACACCTACCCATACAGGATGACAATCCGGCAATTGCTTTCTGGAAGAAAAAGTGTGAAGAATGTGGCGATTGCATTGAGGCTTGCGCAGTAAAACAGAAAGTATTTGGAACGTATCAGGCAAGCTCTTCAAAACATGTCTGCATACATTGCGGATCGTGTATCATTGAATGCGAGGAAAAAGCTTTGACGGAAAAGTACCATTGGCAGGATGTTTTAGCAGCTATTGATGATCCGTCAAAAATTGTGATAGCTTCAGTTTCACCAGCTGTTCGGGTAGGTATCGGTGATTACTTTGACATGGGTGCCGGCAGTTATCTGGTTGGGAACATGGTTGGAGCCTGCCGTTCAGTAGGGTTCGACTATGTTCTGGATACCAATTTCAGTGCCGATCTGACCATAATGGAAGAAGCCGCCGAACTTCAGAAACGGATACAGCAAAAAGCCGGTATGCCACAATTTACAAGTTGTTGTCCCGCCTGGGTTAAGTATGTTGAGATTTATTATCCTTCACTTCTTGCTAATTTGTCAACTGTTAGAAGCCCGATAGCCATGCAAGGCTCCCTGGTTAAAAGCTATTTTGCTCATAAGATGGGCATCGATCCCCGCACTATTGTACATGTGGCAATTACTCCATGCTCAGCCAAAAAATATGAGATAACACGGGATGAACTCGTTATCGACGGATTGCGCGGAACTGACATTGTGATTACTACCCGCGAATTGGCTAAATTGTTAAAGAACCGTAAAGTCAGCTTAATGGCTCAGACAGGGAATTTTGATTCTCTCATGAGTGAAACATCCGGTGCCGGAATTATTTTTGGAAATACCGGAGGAGTTATGCAGGCAGCCCTTCGTACTGCCTATGTCAATATTTCAGGTTCCAATCCGCCCGAAAACTTGTTGGAATTAAAGCAGATACAAGGTCTCACCGGATTAAAGGAAGCTAAAGTTGTTATAGGATCAGCTTCACTCAAAGTGGCAGTATGTTACGAAATGAGGAATGCCAAAGTATTGCTTAATCAGGTGATGAACGGAACATGCAAATACGATTTTATTGAAGTGATGGCATGCAAAGGTGGGTGCGTTGGTGGAGCAGGACAACCTGCAGACAGCAGTAAAATAGAAAAACGTATCAGTGCATTAAATAGCGCAGATAAGCTGGCATCCAACCGCTACTGCCATGAAAATCCTGAGATTAGAAAAATATACCATGATTTTCTGGGTGAGGTCGGCAGCCCTGAAGCAAAAAAATACCTGCATACCACCTATAACGACAAATCCAACTTATTATAAATAGCTATCAGAATTTTCTTTTTAATGGCAGTTCTTACTGTCTTGGGATAAATACGTATTCAAATTCCATTATTCATACCTATAACAACGAGTTTTCGGGCGAACATCATAAGCCTGGAAATAGTGTTTTAAAAGATAATGATACTGGAAATTGCGATCAGATTCCATATTAATATAAATTCAGCTTTGTGGAGGATCCAGCTCTTCTGATGCCGGTTTTACAAAACCCTTTTTTACTTTCTGATTTCTCCGCTTCCATCTGGCAACCGCCAAAGATTTAACAGAAAATTTATTATTGCCTCACACATTCCTTCCGGGTATTTTGCTCAGCATTGATCAGTCGGAATTGTATTTCGGGAAAATCTGATTCTATCATTTCCTGTACTTTGGGTCGCAGTATTTTGCAGGGAGCACAGCTATCATTTTAAAAGTAGAGCAAAAAAGCCGTGTTGCTTTTTATAAAATACTGTATGTCATTATCAATCATCTGTAGATAGATAAAGGCGTCTAAAATTTCTCGTTTACACCGTACCCGAATAAGGCAAAGTCATATTTCACCGGGTCGTAAGGATCAAAAGTACGCAAATTGAATGTCAGTTCTTCTGCAGCCTGCCAGTCGTCGTGTTTCCTGGCCAGCAACCCAAGCCTTCGTGCTACTCTTCCCGAATGCAGGTCGAGAGGGCAAATAAGGTCCGCCTTGCTGAAACTCTTCCATAGTCCGAAATCCACTCCTGCA
>CAIJPI010000174.1 GCA_903822525.1 uncultured Bacteroidales bacterium
ATTCATCTATATTCTTTTTCAACAATAAATGGTTGGCATCAGTTATTCTGTTTGTGACGTTTTTTAATTTTTTTGCCGGTTTAAGTGGTTTGATTGCAGTTTTGGTAACTGTTCTTATTGCAAACTCCATGGGCCTGGATAAAATCCAGCTTAAAAAGGGACTCTATAGTTTTAATGCACTTCTTACTGGCATGGGAATGGGAACATTCTTTGATCCCGGTTTCGTGTTTTTTAGTTTATTGTTGCTGGCGGCATTGTTAACGCTGATACTTTCAGTTACGTTGGGCGGTTGGTTAGGGAAAAACGGCTTGCCATTTCTCAGCATTCCATTTGTAATTGCGTTCTGGTTTATTGTACTGCCCTCATCGCAGTTCGAGAACCTTGGATTAACACAGCGCAATATATTCTGGATGAGTGAAGTATATGCCATAGGTGGAAATTCGATGCTCACTTTCTTTCAAACCATTGATGCGCTGCCTATCCATACTATGCTTGATATTTACCTCAGGTCGATGAGCTCAATTTTCTTCCAGAACAATCTTATTGCCGGAATATTAATTTCCCTGGTTGTATTGATCAGTTCGAGGATTGCATTTTCACTGACTGTTCTCGGGTTTCTTTCGGCATATCTTTTTGCTCAATTTTCAGGATCTGAAGCTGCCAGCATTACATATTATAATATAGGCGCCAACTACATAATGGTAGCCATTGCTATCGGCGGTTTCTTCATCATTCCATCGCGATATTCCTATTTGTGGGCGGTGCTCTTGGTTCCGCTTACATCGCTTGTTCTATTGTTTATGAGTAAGTTACTTGGGTTTATTCAATTGCCTGTTTTCTCTTTACCATTTTCTTTTGTGGTCATTCTTTTTGTTTATTTTTTGAAGTTAAGGATAAATCCTTCAAAACTGAAACTTACTCCGATTCAATATTACTCACCCGAAATTAACCTGTACACATTTAATAATAATAAAGACAGACTCTCACATTTCCTGTATTTCCCTTTTTATATGCCTTTCTGGGGCGAATGGACAGTTACCCAGGGTCACGATGGCGAACATACACATAAAGGCAATTGGGGAAAAGCTTTCGATTTTATGATTAAAGACGAGAAATTGAAAACCTATACTTCCAATGGATTGCTATGTGAGAATTACTATTGTTACAATAAACCTGTGCTTGCGCCTGCCGATGGCATAGTTGAAGAAATTATTGACAGTGTCGACGACAATGAAATCGGGAAAGTAAACACTACCAACAATTGGGGCAATACAATAATTATCCGCCATTTGCCAGGCTTGTACACCCAGATGTCGCATCTGAAAAAAGGCTCGTTTAAAGTAGCAAAAGGCAATTTTGTACAAAAGGGTGATTTACTTGGCCTTTGTGGCAATTCGGGTCGTTCGCCGGAGCCGCACCTGCATTTCCAGGTGCAGGTAACGCCATTAATAGGAGCAAGAACCATCGATTATCCGTTTGCCTATTTCAATCAGAAAGAAAAATCGAAGCTGGAATTGAAACAGTTTTCGAAACCAGTCGAAAATGCAGTGGTTTCGGGAATAACCGGAAATACGTTATTGAAAACAGCATTCGATATTTTACCTGACTCGAGCCTGAAGTTTTCATATCTGAACGAGAATGGCCTCGAAGTGACAGAGCAATGGATCGCTTATACCAATGCATACAACTACAAATACCTGTATTGCAAAGAAACCGAATCAAGTGCTTATTACGTGAACGATGGTTCTATGTTTTATTTTACCGCTTTTTACGGAAATAAAAAGTCGCTGCTTTATTATTTTTACTTATCGGTTTACAAAGTGTTTTTGGGAAACCCTGATGCAGGCGAAGTTCGTGATGACATGCCTCTAAACATTATACGCAATAAAAAAGCAAGTATATGGTTACACGATTTTGTTGCACCATTCTATACCTATATCCGGACAGCATACTCCATTAAAGTTGAATCCAGCGACAACCCTTTTGATACAGAATGGCTTATCCTGAAATCAGAAATACAGGTTTCGGTGATGGGGAAAGCTCGTATAGAAAGTAGTAGTGCGATTACTTTAAGCGAGGATTGTATAAAAGAATTCAGCTACGAATCACTTAAAACAAACATAAAGGCAATATGTATAAACTGATAATTAGTATATTGTTTTTGGTTTCATTTCGGGTGAATGCCAGTGAGCCCATTACATTTCAATCGGCCGATAGCATTACATACCAGTACTATCTGGTAGGTGATTGGGATAAACTGATAGAAGCAGGGGAGCAGGCTATTGCGCAAAATATTGATTTTAAGAGGCTGCGTCAACGAATGGGATATGCCTGGTTTATTAAAGCCAATTATTTTGCTTCGCAGAAGCAATATGAGAAAGCGTTGGCATTCGACGAATTTGATGCCGATACCCGCGAATATCTTTATTACTGCGGTTTAAACACAGGCAATCTTGTAAATGCACGGCTTCATGCTAAAAAACTTCCTGAGGATGTCAAAGCAAGGCTAGGGATTCGTGCTATCAATCCGGTTTCTTCAATAGATCTGGAATATAATTACAAATTCAATAACAGCGACACCCGATCGAATCCGGCCTATTTCCGCGCCGGACTATATAGCCAAACGGGATACAGGCTGTCGTTATACCAATCGGCTTCTAATTACAAACAAACGGTGGATTCCGTCCTGATTAAGCAACCCGATTATTTCGCTTTGTTAAACTGGTCAGTTAGTTCGCATGCATCTCTTTCTGTGGCTTACCACCACCTGAACACAAGCCTTGATGGTTATAAATATCCTGGCAATCTTGTATTTGCATCGCTTTCAACCTATGTAAACAGGTTTACTTTTGGGCTTAACGGATCCTTTTTCAGGTATGATATTGGTGATTTCAAACAAATTGGGCTGTTGGCAGGAGTCACCTTACCAGGCAAATCTAATTTCTATTATAATGCATACCTAAGTGGATTGATTGAAAAAGATCAAAAACGACTCATATTCGCTCAGTTTGCAGGAGCCCGAATACTGAAAAAAGTTTGGGCCGAAGGAACTATTACTATAGGCAACATTCAAAACTACAACGATCACAATGCCCTTTATATATACAATTCAATCGATCCGACTGTGTTCCGAACAGGTTTATCCTTATTCTGGCACACCAATAAAAAAATCACCTTCTACGGCAATTACCTTTATGATACCAAACAGGTGGAGCAAACCACCAATCAATATATTCAACAATCATTTTTAGGAGGAATTATATGGAAACTTTAAAAAGAATTTCGCTTGTAACTGTATTTACTCTGTTGTTCGGTGGCTTGATGGCGCAGAATACAACTGTTACACAGGCTGCATTTGTAAAAAGCTATGAGTCAGAAAAATCGGGCAACTATGTAGCGGCTATCAATACCTTGAAAACGGTGTACAAGGCTGATAGTTATATTGTTAACATCCGTCTGGGGTGGCTTAGCTATCTTGCGAAGCAATACACTGAATCGATTAAATATTACGAAAAATCAATCTCACTGAAGCCCTATGCCATCGAAGCCCGTTTTGGCTGTGTTAAACCGTTGAGTGCACTCGAGAGCTGGGAAAAGGTGAAAGCTCACTACATGGAAGTACTCAAAATTGATCCGCAAAATACGGTTGCCAATTATTGGTTAGGGGTAATTTATTATAACAGAAAAGATTATGTAAATGCTACCAGGCTTTTCGAGAAGGTGGTGAACCTGTATCCTTTGGACTACGATTCGGTAATCATGCTGGCATGGTCAAAGCTTAGCAGCGGCAAATCGGCTGATGCCAGAGTGTTGTTCAACCAGGCGCTTATTCTCAAGCCTGATGATAGTTCGGCACTCAGCGGTCTGAAGCAGATAAAATAAAGAGGTAAACCGGGATTTTGCAATAAAGGATATTCTACTCGTATTGCAGGCGGATGCGGTAATTCTGCGGTAGCTGCTGCCCCGGGCGCTGTGTGTGAACAGATGTAGTAAGTTGCCTGTTGGATTCGTCGTAAGTGCGCTCAATGCTGCTTAACAATTCGCCGGCTTCGGTTTTGTCTTCCTGAAGTATAATATTCCCGGCTGAATCATAGACGGTGTATGTGATTTCAATTCCCGAGGAGGTTTCTTCCATCAATTCCGAAATACGCCCTTCGAGGTCGTAAGTAAATGTGTTGCGTTCAGTAAGGTGTTTGTCTTCGTTATACCGGCGACGCACCGATGCATTGTCCTTTTCGTCATAGCTATGCAGTACATGATAATTTTCTTCAGGAGTTCTGAAAACTTCCTCCGTAATTTTCCCATCCTCATCATAGATAATTTTACGCTGGGTAATAATTTCCCCGCCAATATCGTATTCTGATTCCGAAACCAAGCGTTTCCCTTCGTATACATTCACGAGGTAGTTGCCTGTTTCTCCGTCGCTGTCGATGCTTCTGCGGCTAATCAGCCGACCCTGCTCGTCGTAAGTATATATCAGCTGGTCAGCTGTACCATCAAGGTAATGAACGTATTCCTTGGCAAGGTGCCCTTCGGCATTGTAATCCATGCTCCGGTGCTGGGTAACTTCGTCATCCGTTTCCAGCAGGATTTCATCTATAACTTTTCCTTCGCTATTGTACTGATATTGGAATTTGTGTTCAACGCTTCCATCTGTATTATAGCTTATTACTTCAATGGGGTGACCCGATTCATCAAATTGGGTGCTCTGAAATATAAACTCTTTTTCGCTGATCTCAGTTTCGTCCAGATCAGAAATGTTATTTGCTCTGAATGACTTTATGTATTGCATAATCAGTAATTTATAATTGGATGGTTGAACGGAGGTTGATTTGCAAATATATTAAATAATACGTCTTTTAAAATGACTGCTAAACCAGAAAAGCTTAATTTTTATTTCTGCAGTTTTCAGTCTTTAGGTTGTCCTGATAGATTTTGCAGGAATCAGTTGTAATTGAAATGTAGAATAACGTACAGATTACTTTCAGTTGTGGCTACTAAATTTTCATGACGTTTGCCGGGGATGAAACAATTGCTTTAGAATAAACTTGAAGGCAATGGCCCTGTTTAATTTTACTGTTACACAATAAATCTGTACATTCGTAATTATTTTACAAAGTAAAAGTCTGATGCTGAACATAAAAGAATATAAAAATCATATCGTCAGGGGTATAATGCTGATTAGCTTGTTTTCGATACTTATAACCGGATATGCCCAGGAAAGCGAGCCAAGGACCGATAGCCTTTATGCGGCAAGGTTAATGCAGGATAACCTTGAATTGTATGGGCAGATTGACAGCCTGAATCTTCTGATAAAAGGCTTTAAAGCAGATAAGTTGAGTGAGGTACATCAGATAGATTCACTTAAAGAAGCAGTTATAAAAAGTCAGGCCAGCATCCTTTTATCAACGGCTAAAACTGATACGCTCGAAGTTAAACGGCTGCGTCTGCAAAAGGAATTACTTTCACTGCAACAGCAGATGCTTTCGGTACGTTCCACTCTCGAGGAAAAGCTTCAGGTTCTTCGTGATAAAGAGACCCAACTGGCCGAATGTAAAACAAAACTGCTTGAAGCCCGTTCGGAAGCCTCGTTGAATGAAGCAAAGCTGAGCGGAAAAATTGATGTGAATACTACCAAAGTGGAAGCTAAGGATCGGGAATTAACCTTTATGCAACAATCGATAAAGGAGAAAGACCGTATCATCAGTGAAAAAACGCTTGAGCTTGAAGCCTTTTATCGTGAGAAAGGCAGTTCTCTTCTTATTATCGACTCCCTTTCGCGTGTGCTCAATCTCAGGGAACTTGAACTGGCAAAAGTGAGTGAACGCCTACGGATTATCGAAGGGCAATACAATGAAATGCTTGCCCAGCGCACAGAAGCACAAAATAAAAAGAAGAAAATCCGTTTTGTACAGGGTGTCGGGCTGAAAAGCTTCCGTACACCCGATTATCAGCTGGCTCCGCAAAGTTCCACTTCGACGACAGTATATGTTATCACAAACAAGAATGCTGGGAAAATTGAATTTGATTATATTACAGGAATAAGCCTTTCGTTATACGATTTAAGTAAACCTGATGGGAAATATACCTACGATGCAGGTATGTTTATCGGATTTGGAGGCACTAATCTTTTTAAGAATTTCTACCTTGCACCCAGTGTGAAGGTATTCGATTTCATTCATCTGATGTTGGGGCTCAATTTTGCCGAATACCAGCAATTGCAGCCGGGTTTCAATATTGGAGATCCATTGCTGCTTGGTACAAACATCCCTACCGTAAAAAAATGGAAAGGCACTGTGTTTTTAGGGATGACAGTTGATTTTGAGTTGCTTTCGAATATTCCGAAAAAGTTGTAGGTAAGGGGTTGGGATTTAGGGGTTAGGATTTAGGGGTTGGGGATTAGGGAAGGGATACAGGAGTGTGGGACAAATATCATTTAAGTAATTAATTAGTACTTTTTCAGGTTTATAGAATTCAGTTTTCTGATTTACGAAAAACTTATTTTTCACGGCTCTCCTTCCCGATTGAAATAGGAGCTATCTTTGCACCCCTTTAGGAACAATCAGGGGCTGACCGGTTTTGACAGCAAGGACAGTGGGATTGTAAGCATGCCGGGACTTTGAGTGAATGGCCCGCTAAAACCAAACACCCGCGCCAACTAAATGGCAACAATTACGATTACGCATTAGCCGCTTAATCACAGTATTAACCTGCTAATTGTCCTCCGGGAAGCCTCGCCATCCGGCG
>CAIJPI010000175.1 GCA_903822525.1 uncultured Bacteroidales bacterium
ATTTGAAAATTTGAAAATGTAGGAATTTGCATTTCGGAAAGGATCAATTATTGCATTTTGGCTTGGGCAGGCTGCCGACAGTTAGGGCTTGTTTATGGATTCGTTGTCCATGCTCCCTGCTCCCCTGGTTATAACCAGAATATCTATATTGGGGTTATTTGCAGCCTGAACGGACGGGGTGTATTATTAAGATGGAGGAAATTTTGGTTCAATTGAATTTGGTGGTAAGGTGTGCACAGGATACTTGTGAGTGTGCTGAATTGTTGGGTATGCGGAGGATTATGGGATTGGTTGCTTCTGTATGGCTTTGATTCTTATGCGGGGTTATAGTTAGTTGGTTACGGCCAATCAAAGTTGGGGTTGAAAAGGGTTGTTTTTAAAGTGTTCGTTGCTGATTTCTTCTTCGGCTGCTTTTGTGAATAGGATGTCTATGCAATTTAGCAGGCTGTAAGCACCAAAGTTTATGAAATTGCTGGCATTATCCTAAATGTCGGCATCCGGATCAAGATATGGCAGGTTCTTTTCGATTCCGTCTTCATCAGTTTCTATACCGCCGGTAATAAAATTGAGATTGGTTATAACCGGTAATTGGGGGGGTGTCGAAAAAAACATTTCCATCAGGGCGGTTTCTTGTGTTTGGCAGTATTTTATTGATATCAAATTGGGGTTTATTTTGTCGCCATAAAGTTTGATGAATTGTGCCAGGAGTTCGAGTTTTTGCATAATGGGGTTGTTATTATAATTTCAACTGTTTGGATGGTTGGTAAAAAACCCATTCCGGTAGGTTCAGTGGACGGATTTATTTCAACCCATTCGAGGGTAGGTAAAACTGCTTTAGGGGTTTTACCTTGTCAAACCGCACTTTTAAATTGACTTATTTCCTTTTTGGTTAAAGCAGTGGTGCATTCAACTTCACCATTATCTCCCTGAAACTCTCCAGCCCTGCTTCAAGGTTTTCGATAATATCAGCTGCCAAATCTTCCGGATCAGGTAAGTTATCAAGGTCGGCAAGGGATTTGTCCTTTAGCCAGGTGATATCCAAGCTGGTCTTGTCGCGGGCAATAATGTCATCGTAGGTAAACTTGCGCCAGCGGCCTTCCGGGTTGGTGTTTCGACTTCGCTCAACAACCTCACTCCAGGTCTCGTTGCGTTTGTGCCGGTTAGCCGGGTTGTAGCAAACAATAAAATCCTTTAAATCATCCAGTTTTAATGGATTTTTCTTTAGGGTGTGGTGAATGTTTGTACGGTAATCGTACACCCAGATTTCCTTGGTCCATGGGTCTTTGTTAGCTGGTTTGTTATCGAAGAAAATAACATTGGCTTTTACGCCCTGGGCATAGAAAATACCGGTTGGCAAACGAAGTATGGTATGCAGATCGGTGGTTTCCAGCAGTTTCTTGCGGACGGTTTCACCGGCTCCGCCTTCGAACAATACATTATCAGGCACAACCACGGCTGCCAGGCCGGTTGTTTTAAGCATGGAGCGGATATGCTGTACAAAGTTCAACTGTTTGTTGCTGGTGGTTGCCCAGAAATCCTGGCGGTTGTATGTAAGATCATCGCGTTCCTGTTCGCCTTCGTCGTTGGTAAAGGTCTGGCTGCTCTTTTTGCCAAAAGGCGGATTGGCCAGCACATAATCGTAGGTTATCGGTGACGCCGCAATTAACGCATCGGCGGGCGAAATGAAATTATCGCTGTCGATATCACCGATATTGTGCAGAAACAAATTCATTAAAGCCAGGCGCCTGGTTCCGGCAACAATTTCGTTTCCGTAGAAGGTTTGGAGTTTTATAAACTTGTTCTGATCTTTATCCAGTTTATTGTTGGCAACCAGGTAATCATAAGCAGCCAGAAAAAAGCCTCCCGTGCCGCAGGCAGGGTCGGCAATAGTCTTCATCGGTTGAGGCTGAATGCATTCGACCATGGCCCTGATTAACGGGCGTGGCGTGAAGTACTGGCCGGCGCCGCTTTTTACGTCCTGTGCATTTTGTTCCAGCAGCTTTTCGTAGATATCGCCTTTTACATCGGCACCCATCACTAACCATTGTTCGCTGTCGATCATATCAATGATCTTTGCCAGCATGGCCGGATCCTGGATTTTATTCTGGCTCTTGGTAAATATCTGCCCCAATATTCCTTTTTGTGTGCTTAACTCGCGAAGCAAAGTAACATAATGGATTTCCAGGGCTGCGCCTTTTAGTTCAGTTAAGCTTTCCCAGTTATAAGCTTTTGGAATATTAAGTTCCCGGTTATGCGGCGGCTTACCGTATTCATCGGCCATTTTCAGGAAAAGCAGGTAGGTAAGC
>CAIJPI010000176.1 GCA_903822525.1 uncultured Bacteroidales bacterium
GAAAAGAAATTTAAAGGTCAGTCTGATGGCGAAATATACTTCCAGGCATTTGTTGGAAGGGATGAAATGCCAAATTTTGAAAAGAAAATACTTGATGAAGCTGACAGATGGGCACTTGTTGCCTACATCAAAGGCTTATAATAATTTCACGATTTTGAAAAAAGGTGTCCAATACGGGCACCTTTTTTTATGTCCCTGTTTTTCCAACATCGTCTGGTTGAAAATAAATAATCGGGCACATAGTACAGATTTACTTTATCTATTTTCCAGATACCCTTTTTCAATTCTTTGCCAAAAATTATACTTCATACTGATTCCCCGATCAATCAGACTTGAGTACCCTGCATCAATACTTCATCAACAAAACTCATTTTCTTATTATCAATATTGTTAAAATATTCTAAGCATCCAATTATGAAGATATTCTGTATTTTATCTCTTTGGGTGTTTGCGTTTAAGAGTAAAATAACAGCATTCTGAATCCAAAAATAAGGGACAAAAGGCCGCTACGCCATCCTGATTATACTGCTATTAAGACTACGTATAAATAGTATTTGTCATATTTATTTTTAGCATAATTACCTACTTTTGCGCAACAATATATATAAACATCTAACTACCTCATTAAACCCATTTAAATACTGCATTCATTATGAAAATGCCAAGAAATGCTTATAACTGGATAACCATTACAGGTTTCCTGTTGGCAGTTAACAGCCTGATAATCATAATTTTACTTTTTCTGTTTTCCCTTATGCAAAATGAAAGTAATCCCTATATGGGATTATTCACCTACATCGTTTCGCCAGCGTTTATGGTAATGGGACTTTTGTTGATTCCGCTAGGGATGCTGAATAAAAGGAAGAAAATGAAAGGGAAGGATTATGCTATGCAAAAATGGCCTATTCTGGATATGAACAATAAGATTAACCGAACGGCTGTAATTAGAATTTCGGTTATTACCCTCGTTTTACTTGTTGCAACAGCCATGGGGAGCTACCAGGCCTTTCATTATACCGAATCGGTTAAATTTTGTGGCACCTTATGCCATGATGTAATGGAACCCGAATTTGTTGCTTATCAACATTCGTCGCATGCCAATGTAAAATGCGTTGAATGCCATGTTGGTGAAGGAGCCAGTTGGTACATGAAATCTAAGCTATCAGGCTTATACCAGGTTTATTCTGTAATTTTTAAAAAATATGCAACCCCAATAGAAACCCCGCTTCATAATTTACGCCCGGCAAGCGAAACCTGCGAAAGATGCCACTGGCCCGAAAAATTTTATTCGCAGAAACTGAGAAATCTTCGCTCTTATGTTGCTGATTCAGGAAATACCGAATGGAACACATCACTACTGATGAAAATTGGCCCTCAATACAGTGCCAAAGGACTTTCGGAAGGTATCCACTGGCATATAAACAAAAACGTCAAGATCGAATATGTAGCGGGTACCAACGACAGGGAAAGCATTCCCTGGGTAAAATATACCGATTTAAAAACCGGGAAAGTAAAAATCTTTATGGATGAAGAAAACCCGATCAATAAAAAAGCAATGGATAGCCTCGAAAACAGGACTATGGATTGCATGGACTGCCACAACCGTCCTTCACACAAATACTTATCGGCACCTAACTTTATTGATAATGCTATGGTATCCGGCAAAATCCCGAGTGACATCCCATTCATCAAAATGGCTGCGATGGAAGCTCTGAAAGTTTCATATAACACAAAAGACAGTGCTCATATGGAAATCAGAAACGTGATAACCACCTATTACAAAGAAGAGCAACCTGAAGCGTATGCTAAAAATATTAAACGTATAAATAAAGCTATAATTGCAATTCAGGCTGAGTATGATAATAATGTTTTTCCTTTTATGAAAGTTGATGCAACAAGATACCTCGACCATATCGGTCACCTGGAATCGGATGGTTGCTTCCGCTGCCATTCCGACAGGCACAAAACAGCTTCAGGAGAGACAATTTCCAGAAATTGTGATCTATGCCATAGTTTCCTTGCTCAAGGTGTAACAGGAAAAGTTCAGACTGTGGCATTGGGTAATTCAATGGAGTTTGTTCACCCAACCGAAATCAGGGGTAAATGGAAAACAGCCTTCTGTTCCGAATGCCACAAAGTATTATATGAATAAAGCTACTGTTTGATTGATGATGTTAAGTTCATTCTACAAAAAAAGCCCGTAACATCGCACAACAAATAGCAGAACACGACGGATTACGATCCGGCACCCGATTAAAATGCTACGATGCATAAAACGTTAAAAGTCGCCATGAAAATGGCGACTTTTACTTTTAATATGTTTTGAATCGTTTGAAGCGGGCAATCAAGTTTGCAATTATTTCGAAAAGAACAATACGATCTGTAGTCTTCTGATCTAAAAAGAAAGATAAATTATTATTCTACCTCCTTTTTATCTTTTAATTTTTTAACATAGTAAGTTGAAATAACTATTGATGTAATTGCAAAAGCAAGGAATATAAGTATCCTGAAAATCAGTTCAATATTTGCCAGGTCGACAATAAAAAGATAGAATGCCGCCACCAGCAAATTGCCCATTGCCATCCACCTGTATTTGATACTTTTCACATAAATGCTTAGCCCGAAATAAACTCCGGCAATTAACAGCCACGAAACTGTGATATATTGTCCGGGTAATCCAAAGTAGGTTGCATATAAGAGTGAGAAAAACAGTGTGAACAAGTAAATATTCCTGATAAAGTCGGTTGTAATATGTAAGCGTTCCTTCTGCCAGTTGATAATACGGGCTGACAAAAATGCCACTATCGGAATGGAAAAATTAACAGATTGTATTGTTCCTGAAAGGCTGTAATACAGTATGGCCAATGTAACCAGCAGAAATGTATTCATCAGGGTAATTATATAGGATCTGTACCAAAGGGCTAATGCCAGTACCAAAAAACTTTGGCAGATCAGCAATAAAAATGCATCGGGGAAATGGTAGATACCAAAAACGCTTACACTTATGGCAACGAATCCAAACAAAGCATAAAGAGCAGGTGCATATTTCCAGGGAGAATATAATTTCAGTACAACAGAGAAGGCAACGCAGTAGATGGAAATTGCCATAAAAAAGGGCACAAAGGCTACCGGGAAATGTATAAATACCAATGCCAGCAATAACATTGAATAGGTAGTTCCGGCCAGCAATAAAACTTTAAGTATCATAGAATCAGGAAATCCACCGTTCGATTTTCGGAATGTAACCAGCGAATAAATGGCAGTTTGAATGGAGAAATAAATAAATGCGTAGTGATATGTTAAATCGCCGGGGGTTTTAATTAATGAAACCTGACAGGCAAGCAACCAGTAAAGATTTATCAGGAAGCCAATACATATTGCAAAAATCATTGCTTTCCACCAGTTATACTTCCAGAATGAAAACAGAACAATTCCTGAAGTTGCAATCGAAATCAGGAAGAAAACAATCAAGTGATTACAGGTAAAAGCAGTAAATAAAGTCAACATAAAAGCCAGTCCGGCCATAAGCTGCGAATGTTTTTTAACTGCAAAATAATACTGTACCCCAACCACTAAAAGCAGCAGAATTGTGGCAAGCGCCCCATTTGCCAGCAAAGGCTTGTCGTTATAAAAATGCAATCGAAGAATAACATAATACAGAATGATATAACCGAAAAGATTAAACATAAACGACATATACGTAAAACTTTTACGAAAATAATGCGACATGATAAAGACTCCCGCAACACTTATACCGCCAACCATCAGGGAAATAATTGGCTTGCCGGCGTCATTAAAGTATTGCCACAAAAACACAATGGCAAAAAAGAAAACTATATTTCCAAGCCAGGCTAAACCATACTCCCCGATGTTCGATTCGAAGGGTGCACTTATAGAGATATTCAGATCGGAAAATGCCGATTCTTCTTCTTCCGTTTCATGCTCACCGGAAGAGTATGCATGGGCACCGGTTGCCTTGTCCGCTTCTAAAAGAGCTATACGCTCTTCGAGTGAATGTAAACGGGTCAGGATTTCTCCAAGATTATCTTTTTTCGGATCAATAGCATTCATTTTAAATTTCTCCTTCTTTTTAGAATGATTGTTAATCAAAAGCTTGTGTGAAGTATGGCAGCAGAACGAAAGCCATGCTGATTTTTCAGACTGATTGAAGATTCAATTTTCGGGTATTTGGAATATTCTGGTATGTAAAAAAATGAATATTGAGTAGGTTCATTCAGTATAAATTCTCTGAGTTCAACTTTTCCCAATATTCATTTTTCATATTCCGGCAAAGTGATGCGGGCTGGTATTATGCAACAAGCGTTTCGGATTCTTCTTCTTCTTTCTTTTTCCAAGGTGGAAGCAACCACAACAGAAACGACAGGATCAGGAATGGAACTATAAGCCATACAGCTGCCATCAGATAGCCTTCGGTACCGATCAGCCCTATTTTGAAACTTGTATACCCGTAAAAACTTTTTGAGAACAATTGCCCGCCAATAACCACATTCCAACGCATAAAGAATATTCCCATCAGGATGAGTAAAGGCACTACCACGTATATTACTTTACGGATCTGCTCTTTAGGTTTATAAAACTGAAGTATACCCAGGGTGAGCAGCGGCACTATGGTGCCTAAAAGTCCCTGCATAATAAACAATGTAAAGAAGAGGCGCCCAAACACCAGGTTATGTAATACTTCGAACGATTCTTCTGCTTCATAGATACGGTGAATCTGGTCGAGACCTTCGAGAACAAAATCCATGATCAGGATATAGAACAGGTAACGGGCAATGGTATCGAGGCATGCCATATCGACTGATAGTTTGCGGATACGGGTAAGCACAATATAAACCAGCATGACCAGCGCAATTCCCGAAACTATGGCTGAAAACAGGAAGATCACAGGCATCAGAACGGTCGACCACCATGGATTGGCTTTAATGGACCCGAAAATAAAGCCCACATAGCCGTGCAGTAAAAATGCAGAAGGCACACCAATTACGGTTACTATATATCCCAGCTTATTATCGAGGGCAACTGCTTTGGGCGATATATCCGTTGTATAGAGCGAAAGCAATCTATATAGGAATCGTTTGAAACCGGTTGTTTCATTTGCCCATACTACCATATCGCGGCGATAGTCAAACCAGATTTCGAGTAACAACACAACCATGAGGTACCATAGGTAAACAAAGCCAAAAATGGCCATGGCCGAACTCAGATGAGGGGTAATCATAATTTCATAGGCCCTCATTGGCTTTCCCAGGTGGCTGATCAGTGGCATGGTAGCAACCAGCATAAACGACAATGCAGTAAGCAATGCAATTCCATACGTAGGTTTGAGTACACGCAGTTTAAAAATGCGTTCGAGTGAGGCCAGTATAAATGCTCCGGCAACCAGTCCGGTAATATATGGATACAGCACGATGAGAATGCTCCAGTTAAGCTCAATTTCATTTGGATATACATATCCATCAACTTTTGAAAGAACTTCGTAAAGATTTTGAAGATGATGTTCCATATTATCGTACCTCCGAGGTTAATGCATTATAGAATAATTTCGAGCCTGTATTTAAGTGTGGCTTAATAACCATGGTTGTATGATTTTTAAGAAAGTCATTTATTTTACTTTCAGGATCGTTTAAGTCACCAAAAATTCTTGCTTCGGTAGGACAAATTTCAAAACAAGCAGGTTGCATACCTTTCTCGAGGCGATGTATACACAGGGTGCATTTCTCGGCTGTTCCTTTTTCGGGATTAATAAACCGGCATCCGTAAGGGCATGCCTGAACGCAGTACCTGCATCCAATACAATAGTTATCATCGACTAAAACAATGCCCTCAGGGGTTTCGAAAGTTGCACCTACCGGACAAACCTGTGTACAAGGCGATTTAGCACAATGATTACACATTTTGGGGACGAAGAATGATTTGAATATTTCATCATCCGGAATGGATTGGGTAAACCCGTCAATTCCTCCGTTAGGTGATTCAACTTTAATGGTACCGTCTTTCTTTATTGTATACTGTTCAACCCAGGATCGGAAATAAAAAGGATCCATGGGCACATTATTTTCAAGTTTACATGCATTGGCACATTTTCCGCAGCCGATACACTTATTAATATCTATGCCGATCCCGTACCATTTCCCTTTTCCTTTGGGTGGTTCGGAAGCAAACAAAAAACTGTCGAAAGGAGTAAAGGCAGAAGCAACTGCAACACCTCCTACTATGATGGTACCGGCTTTAAAAAAATTTCTTCTTGATATTTTTGATTTGGGCTCTGTCATGGCTGGTGAGGATTATGGCAATCAATACATATTATTTTTTCGTTATTTCGCTTATCCACAAGATTATGCTTCATTGTTTTTACCTGCCTGATAACCGAATTATTAATGGTATCGAACACTATCTTTACACGAGCTGCATTTAAATCATGGCAGATGGCACAGTCCTTTCGCTGGTCGGGCTTAGCAAGTTTCAAAGAGTCGGGTAACTCGCTATCCTTAAATTTATCGGCATACAGCACATGCTTTAAACCAGGTCCGTGACAAACCTCGCATTTAAGCTGTGCATGAAAACCAAGGGATTTGTCGGTAGCCATATCCTCATGGCATTTGGTACAGCGGTCCGAACCTGCATAGTGCAGCTCCCTGTCTTTGTTTTCCTGAATGGCCATGGTACGGTAATGGCCAAGTTCTCCAAAGGAAGCCGGCTTTAAAACCTGTCGTAAAATCAGGAAC
>CAIJPI010000177.1 GCA_903822525.1 uncultured Bacteroidales bacterium
ACCACCAGGCCGGTTCCGGTTTTGTGGGTTATCGTAGCGTCGAAGTAATTTAAAATCAGGCAAACCGGGAATGTAACAAGGTAATAGAAAGGCAGGAGAATAAAGAACAGTTTCGTTTTACCAAGTGCCAGTATAGGATATTTCATCGAAAGACGCCAGCTCACCTGTCCGGGTTTGCCATACTGATAACGGGCTTCGGTGCGGCTGAATCCTGCCAGTTTTAGTTTCTCCTGAATTTCGTTGATATTATATCCATCGCGGACATGTTCGTCGATAAACGATTCTTCTTCATGTTCGTGAACGTCGCTGCCGCCCTGATCCGACGGTGTTGATATCAGAACCATGCCACCTGTTTGAAGCGAAGCATGAAAGTTACGGAATACCTGCACATCCTCGAGTATATGTTCCATAACATCAACCGAGAGTATGAGGTTATATGCAGATGTATCGGTAAAAGCGGTAAGGTCAGCATTTGCGAAGTGCACATTTTTTCGTCCGATACGGCCGAAAAATGCATTGCAATCGGCAATCTGCTCATCTTTCACATCTACGCCTCTTATTTTCCAATCGGGATGTGATGTCGACATATAATAATCGTATTGCCCGAATCCCGAACCGGCATCCAGTACCGAAGCATCAGCAGGAGCCGAAACAGCCCATTTTCTTAACTCGCGGCGTACGTGCCACGAGCGGAGCAAGAGCAGGTCAAGCAGGCGGTAAAATATTTTTCTTAAAAACGGGCTGCTGTTAAAAACACTGCCCAGCGAGCGTTTGATAGGATCGTATTGCATTTTTATGTTAAGATGATTAGCGTAATTAGTAACACCAAGCCAGGATGAAGGGTAACTAAGCGAGGAGTGATGATTTGAAATGTATATTGAATTTTTGATTCCAGATACTTCTGTCTCCGGACTTCCGACTTAATTCTGCTATATTGCTTATTTCTGAAGTAAATTGCTTCTAGCTTTTTTTCAACAGATTATCAATGTTTTCGATATAATCAAGCGAGTCATCGATGAAAAAATCAAGTTCCGGGATGGAACGCACCTGGTTGCGTATACGATTACCCAGCTTAAGCCTGACTTCATTCCTGTGTTCTTTGATAAGAGCCAGAAGCTCCTGTTTTTCGGTTTTGCCGAAAAGGCTGAGATAGATTTTTGCCAGGAAAAGATCGGGCGAAATATGTACCTTGGTTACGGTTATCATGTTACCCGGGAATACATCGCGGCCCATGGCCTGAAATATTTCTCCCATATCCTTCTGGATCAGTCGTGCAATTTTATGCTGGCGTGTTGTTTCCATGTGGCAAAGGTACTGATTTTATAAATAATACATTGTTTTACCCCTTTAAGCTTTGATACGAAAAAGTGCCGATCAAACTCATTTAATGTTAATTTTGCGAAATATACATGTATCAACCGGATTACCTCTTTAAAATACTGATTTCGTGAGAAAATTCTTAAAGCTAATGCGTTATGCTAAACCTTACTGGGTTTATGCAGTGATAAATATAATCTTTAATATAATTGTTATCCTTTTTTCTATAGTCTCCTTTGGAGCGCTGATACCTATACTGCAGATTTTATTTAAAATGGCAAAGCCGGTTGCTTCGGCACCTCCATTGGCTTTTAACCAGGATTCCATCATACAGAACCTGAATTTTTATGTCAGCGGGCTTATCACAAAATATGGCGAAGTACATGTGCTGGGTTACATTTGTGCACTGCTGGTGGGATTGTATTTTCTTAAAAACCTGTTCCGGTATTTAGCCATGTTTTTTATTGCGGTTCTGCGCAACGGGGTGGTGAAAGACTTACGTAATGCTATTTATTACAAGGCATTAATACTGCCGTTATCGTATTTTAACGAGCAGCGCAAAGGCGACATTATTTCGCGTATCACCGGCGATGTGCAGGAAGTGGAGTGGTCGATACTTCAGATGATCGAGATAATTTTCCGCCAGCCTGTCACGTTGCTGGCCTACCTGATCTTCCTGTTTATCCTGAGCCCTCAGCTTACTGTATTTGTACTTATAGTGTTGCCGGTTTCGGGGTTTATCATCGGCAGGATAGGACGGTCGCTAAGGCGTACATCCGATAAAGTGCAATCCAGGATGGGAAGCATGGTATCGCTGATTGAGGAAACCATTTCCGGTCTCAGGATAATAAAAGCATTTAATGCCATTGATTTCAGCTATAATAATTTTGCCAGGACCAACGCTGACTACGCTAAAGTGTCGACGCGGATGATCCGGAAACGCGACCTGGCATCTCCCCTCAGCGAGTTCCTGGGAATTATGGTCACGGCTATAATCTTATGGTATGGCGGAGGTCTGATCCTCGCACATGATAATTCGCTCGATGCTACCCTGTTTATCGTTTATCTCGGGGTCTTCTCTCAACTATTGCCCCCTGCTAAAGATATTTCGCAGGCAGCAGCGTATATTCAGAAAGGAGCTTCATCGCTCGATCGTATCGATTATATTCTTCAGGCCGAAGAAGTAATTGTTGAAAAAGCTAACCCTATACATATCAGCGATCTGGACCACAGCATCGAGTACCGCAATGTTTCGTTCAGGTATAATACCGAACCGGTTCTGACGGATATCAACCTGATTGTGCCAAAGGGCAAGACAATTGCGCTCGTTGGGCCATCGGGTGGTGGTAAATCGACTATGGTCGATCTGTTGCCGCGTTTTTATGATATCACCGGCGGACAATTGCTGATTGATGGACACGATGTACGCGACATTGCCATACACGACGTTAGAGGGCTTATGGGTATTGTAAACCAGGAAACCATCCTTTTCAATGGATCGGTTTACGATAATATTTCTTTCGGAATGAAAGATGTTACCCTCGAAAAAGTTGTTTCAGCCGCTAAAGTGGCTAATGCACATGAATTTATCGAGAAACTGGATCATGGATATGATACCAACATCGGCGACCGGGGACTTAAACTTTCAGGCGGTCAGCGTCAGCGTATAAGTATTGCCAGGGCGGTGCTCAAAAACCCTCCGGTTCTTATTCTTGATGAAGCTACTTCGGCACTCGATACCGAAAGCGAACGCCTGGTGCAGGATGCACTGGTGAAACTGATGCAAAACCGTACTTCGGTAGTGATTGCCCACAGGCTTTCGACCATTCAGCATGCCGACGAAATCATCGTATTGAATGCCGGGTGCATTGTTCAGCGGGGAAATCATCATGAATTAATAGCTGTTGAAGGCATTTACAGGAAACTTTGTGAGATGCAGTCGTTCACATAAGGAAGGAATCTGGAAAGAAGAAACTGGAGAGAAGAAACTGGAAACTGGGATGAATAATTGGGAAAGAAGATTTTAGAAAAAACATTTTAACACTGCATTGGGCGTCAAGTAATTAGTACAAACTATTACTCTATGAAAAATATCCTGAGTGAAAAAATAAAATCCCTGGCTGCAGAGTTTGCTCCGGGAATCATACAAATTCGCAGGCATCTGCACTCCAGGCCCGAATTGTCGGAGAAGGAATATAAAACAGCCGATTTCATCTGTGCAACGCTCGACAGTTACGGAATACCCTATACCCGGAATGTAGGAGGAAACGGCATTGTTGCTAAAATCGAAGGGAAACAACCTCAGTCAGTTACGTTGGCTCTCAGGGCCGATATGGATGCTTTGCCTATCAACGAACTTAATGATTGTGAATATAAATCGCTGAATCCCGGTGTTATGCATGCCTGCGGACACGATGTTCATATGGCTTCCTTACTCGGTGCATCAAAGATTCTGAACCAGTTGCGTGAAGATTTCGAAGGCACGATACGCCTTATTTTTCAACCTTCGGAGGAGAAATTTCCCGGAGGCGCACTGGCAATGATCAGGGATGGCGTGCTTAAGGACCCTGTACCGTATCGTATTTTTGGCCAACATGTATTGCCAACACTCGAAGCCGGGAAAGTAGGTTTTAAGCCGGGAAACTATATGGCTTCAACTGATGAAGTTTATCTGACTGTTAAAGGCAGGGGAGGCCATGCTGCTACTCCTGAGCTGAATATTGACCCTGTCCTGATTGCTTCACATATTATTGTGGCCCTGCAACAGGTAGTAAGCCGTTCGGCATCGCCGGGAATACCTAGTGTTCTTTCATTTGGCCGTGTAATTGCTGAAGGCCGCACCAATATTATTCCTTCCGAAGTTAAGATGGATGGGACTTTTCGTACGTTCGACGAAGTATGGCGTACTAAGGCACACGAAAAGATTACTTCTATTGCAAAAGGTATGGCCGAAAGCATGGGAGGTACCTGCGAAGTATTTATCGATAAAGGATATCCATTCCTGGTAAATGACGATCTTGCTACTTCCGAGGCAAGGGCGCTTGCCCAGCAATTCCTCGGCCCCGAAAATGTAGTTGATCTTGATCAGCGGATGACAGCTGAAGATTTTGCATATTATTCGCATATTATTCCCGCCTGTTTTTACCGCCTAGGAGTGAAAAGTCCAGCCTGGGAAAGCATTCGTAACCTGCATACGCCCGAGTTTGATGTGGATGAGCGTAGCCTGGAAACTGGGATGGGACTAATGGCCTGGTTGGCTTTGGGTTCGCTTAGGAGTGCCCAGTGCTGAGTGTGTTATTTATTTATATTTGAAGAGATTAGTGCATAGTGCTTAGTGCACAGTGCTTAGTATGTTAATTGAATATTATCGAATATTTTTTATATTATACTCTAAATCAGTAATACTATGAAAGAGAATAAATCGTTTACAAGCTTAAATGTCTGGATCTGTAGTCGTGAACTTGTCAAGCAATTGTATCTTCTTACAAAAGATTTTCCGAAAGAAGAGTTATATTCGCTGACTTCTCAAATGAGAAGGGCTGCAATTTCGATTCCATCCAATATTGCCGAAGGTGTGGCTCGAAATCATGATAAGGAAACGATTCAATTCCTGCACATTTCGAAAGGGTCGCTCTATGAGTTGGAAACGCAGCTTTATCTGTCATATGACATAGGTTATCTAAAGGAGCAACAATTATCAGCCATACTGAATAAAATTGAAGACTGTAAAAAGCTAATTTCAGGTTTTATCAACTATTACCGTATTAGAGCACAGGGTGATTAGTTGTATCTAGTAAAGACAAATACTTCATTTTCATAGCACTAAGCACACAGCACTAAGCACACAGCACTAAGCACACAGCACTCAGCACATAGCACTCAGCACTATATGTACATCGCAGGAAAACATTATCGGACCATCTGGATGGATAGCGAGACTGGTATAATCAGTATGATTGACCAGAATGCGTTGCCTTTCTCATTTGAGATTTTTGAAGCTAAGAATTATAAGGAAACCTGCCACGCGATTATAAAGATGATTACCCGTGGCGCTGGAGCAATCGGTGCTGCAGCTGGTTTTGCTATGGCACAGGCTTTTTATGAAGGGGCGAGGGGCGAGGGACGAGGGACGAATTACGAGAAATACACAAAGGAACAACTTGAGTTTTTCGTATCCTCCCGTAATGAAATTGAAGCAACCCGCCCGACCGCCCGGAACTTGTTTTATGCTACCGAAAGAGTTTATACTGCCGGACTGAAAAGTCCGGAAGCTGCCGTTAATGAAGCACAAAAACTGGCTGATGAAAATATTGCCGATGCAAAACGGATTGGAGAACTTGGCAGCAGCCTGATCACAAATGGCAGCCGTATTTTAACACATTGCAATGCAGGCTGGCTTGGTTTCGTGGATTACGGTAGTGCACTGGCTCCAATGTATATTGCAAAAGAGCAGGGCAAAGAATTCTTTGTTTATGCTGACGAAACCCGCCCACGCAACCAGGGCGCACGGCTTACGGCATGGGAATTGCAAAACGAAGGCATTCCTCACAAAATAGTTCCTGACAATGCAGGCGCGCACCTGATGAGCCGCGGAATGGTTGATTTTGTAATTGTTGGTGCCGACCGCATTGCAGCTAATGGTGATACGGCCAATAAAATAGGAACTTTTGAGAAAGCAATTGTAGCAAAGGAATTCGGAATTCCCTTTTATGTCGCGGCCCCTTTTTCGACCATAGATTTTTCACTTATGGATGGAACTCAAATTCCGATTGAAGAGCGCAGCGAGGATGAAGTGCTTACCTATTCCGGTCCGGATTCAGAAGGGATTTTACGAACTATTCGCATGGCCTCACCCGGATCTCATGCCTTAAATCCTGCTTTTGATGTAACGCCGGCAAAATATATAACCGGATTTATTACCGAAAAGGGAATCATAAAATCCAATGAACTCTCCCGTTTTATCTTATGACAAACACTTGAACGCAAAGCATTTGAACAACTTTGAACGTTTGGACTAATAATAAACGACCTTTCTTCAAATCCGGTTTTATGCAAACTCCCAATACCTGTAACTGGCCCGGTAACGATCCTTTGATGATTGCATACCACGACAACGAATGGGGCGTCCCCCTGCACGACGACCACAAACTGTTCGAATTTATGATTCTCGATGCTTTTCAGGCCGGGCTGAGCTGGAAAACCATATTGCACCGCCGCGAAGGATTCAGGAATGCATTTGATGGCTTTGATGCAGTGAAAATAGCTGATTATACTGAAGAAAAAATCCAGGAATTGATGCAGGATACACGTATTATCCGCAATCAAGCTAAAATCCGGTCAACGGTTAGCAATGCTCAGGCTTTTCTCAATGTTCAGAAAGAATTTGGCAGTTTTGATAAGTATATCTGGCAGTTTACCGGAGGCACAACTCTTTATAATAATTGGACCGATCTGAAACAAATCCCGGCAAAATCATCCGAATCGGATGCCATGAGCAAAGACCTGATTAAAAGGGGTTTTAAATTCTGTGGATCAACAATTTGTTATGCATTTATGCAGGCAGCGGGGATGATAAATGATCATCTTACATATTGCTCAAAGCATCCGCTTATCAAAGGGCAATAGTTATAGTACAATAATCATGGTATGAAATAATTTCGTACAGGCAACTATGCATAAAACCTTCTGGCCTTGCTATAAAGGTTTTTTGTACATATCCCCAGTTTAAAGCCAAGGGTTATTCTTCCTTATATTGATTCAGGTATTTTCTGCGGCCACCATAAAGGGCTGCCATCCCCAGAAGCAAAAATGTACTGTTGCCGATTGGCGCTTCTCCACTGGGCGCCTGGTTGTTAATTGCACCATGGTTTGCAGGTGGAGGTGGTTGGGCCCATACATGCGAATTACAACTACCCAGAAGGATTGTTAGAATGGATATTTTAATTTAAAATTTCAATTTCCTGCCTTTC
>CAIJPI010000178.1 GCA_903822525.1 uncultured Bacteroidales bacterium
GTTTCAAGGTTATTACTGCTATTTAGGATGATTATCAGATAAGATTTACATCCGCCTTTCACAATTGTAAGGCAGAAAACACCATCCACTAATCGTACCTCCCATGCCAAAATCGCAGGTTGATTCTTGAATATTTCATTATCTTTGCACATTAGCTTAATAACAGAATTGCAAATACCTAACTACAAAGATTTTATGTCGGAATCGAAGAGAATAAAAATACTTGAGCTGCTTAAAACACCTGAAAAAACAGGTATAGGAAACAATGTTACCATCAAAGGCTGGGTTCGCACCAAGCGCGGAAATAAAAATGTTGCATTTATTGCGTTGAACGACGGCTCAACGATACATAGCATACAGGTGGTTGTCGACCTGGCTAATTTTGATGAGGAATTGCTGAAACTGGTAAATACAGGGGCTTGTATTTCGGTAGAAGGAACACTGGTTGAGTCACCTGGTGCCGGGCAGTCGGTTGAGGTACATGCCACTCAGATTCATGTCTACGGCAGTGCCGATCCTGAAGTTTATCCCTTACAGAAAAAAGGACATACTCTCGAATTCCTGCGTGAAATTGCTCACCTTAGGCCCCGCACCAATACATTCGGCGCCGTACTTCGCATCAGGCATAATATGGCTTTTGCCATTCATAAATATTTCAACGATAAAGGCTTCTATTATATACATACCCCAATTATTACAGGTTCCGATGCCGAAGGTGCCGGAGCCATGTTCAGGGTCACCACGCTGGATATTACTAATTTGCCAAAAACCGAAACCGGTGATATTGATTATTCACAGGATTTTTTCGGTAAAAGTACCAACCTTACGGTTTCAGGTCAGCTGAATGGTGAACTTGCCGCCCTGGCATTATCCGAAATATATACGTTCGGCCCCACTTTCAGAGCCGAAAACAGCAATACACCTCGCCACCTGGCTGAATTCTGGATGATTGAGCCTGAGATGGCATTCTATGATATCACCGACAATATGGACCTGGCGGAAGATTTCCTGAAATACCTGATCCGCTATGCACTCGACAATTGTTACGACGATCTGGAATTCCTGCAGAAAATGTATGACAATGAACTGCTCGAACGGCTCAATTTTGTCACCAACAACGACTTTGAACGGCTTACCTATACCCGTGCTGTCGAAATGCTGATGGCATCAGGACAGGCTTTTGAATTCCCTGTTTCCTGGGGTGTCGATCTGCAGTCGGAACACGAACGCTACCTGGTTGAAAAAGTATTTAAAAAACCTGTTATCCTTACTGACTATCCTAAAGAGATAAAGGCCTTTTATATGAAACAGAATGAAGATGGCACTACTGTAAGAGCCATGGACGTGCTGTTTCCGCGTATTGGCGAAATTATAGGCGGCTCGCAGCGTGAGGAAGATTACGAAAAACTTGTAGCCCGCATACACGAACTACATATACCTGAAAAAGATATGTGGTGGTATCTCGAAACACGCAAATTCGGCACGGCACCGCATGCCGGCTTCGGACTGGGATTTGAAAGACTTATTCTTTTTGTAACCGGTATGGCCAACATACGCGATGTGATTCCTTTCCCACGCACACCTCAGTCTGCTGAATTTTGATCTTCCTGAGGTGCATTTTACGTTTCCTTATCATTGTTTCATTCCGGAAATTGGATTACCTTTGAATTAATCAATTTGTCAAATTTTTAATCAAAGTATGCTCAACCAACGCCTTCAGCAGAAATTATTACAAAAGCTATCGCCTCAGCAGATCCTGCTGATGAAGCTTTTGCAGATTCCTTCGATGGCGCTTGAGCAACGCATCAAACAGGAAATAGAAGAAAATCCTGTTCTCGAAATTGATGAGGAATATGACAATGACAGCGAATCAGACGAATTTGGCGATCTTGAAAAAGACAGCAACTCCGATCAGCAAAATGATGTTGACGTAAACGATTACCTTAACGCTGACGATATTCCGTCGTACCGCTTAAATGCCGGGAATACTTCCGCCAGCGACGAACATAAGGAGATGCCTATAGTGGCTGATACCGGCTTTCATGAATCGCTGCTGCTGCAACTCGACCTTAAGGAATTCCCTTCGCAAAAAAGAATTATAGGAACCACTATAATCGGCAACCTCGATGAAGCAGGCTACCTGCAGCGTGACCTCAATGCTATGGTTGACGACCTTGCATTCACACAGGGTATATCAACCACACCCGAAGAGATAGAATACATGCTCAGGGTAGTACAAAGCTTCGAGCCTGCAGGTGTTGCAGCCCGGACATTGCAGGAATGCCTTATCCTGCAGCTGAAAAGGCTGGATGGTTCCCCCCAGGTGCGATTGGCAATCACAATACTTGACCGTTGTTTCGAGGATTTTACAAAGAAACATTACGATAAAATTCTGAAACGGACGCATTCGGAGGAAGAAGATCTAAGGGAGGCGATTAATGAAATTTTAAAACTCAATCCGAAACCAGGCAGTTCATTCAGCAGTTCCAACACCGGGAACCATTATGTAATCCCTGATTTTATCATCGAAAACAAAGATGGCGTTCTGGAGCTATCGCTGAATCAGCGAAATATGCCTGAGCTCAGGCTGAGCCGGACGTATACCGATATGCTCGAGTCGTACGGTGAAAATAAAAACAGAAAAGAAAAGAATGACTCACAGCGTGATGCGGTTATTTTTATCAAACAAAAAATCGATTCTGCCCGATGGTTTATTGAAGCCATCAAGCAAAGGCAGGATACACTTTTTGTTACCATGAAAACCATTATGGATTACCAGCACAAGTATTTCCTCGAAGGCGATGAAACTTTGCTGCGGCCTATGATTCTGAAAGATATAGCCGAGAGGGTCGGATTGGATATCTCTACTATTTCGCGCGTTGCTAACAGCAAATATGTTCAAACCCCTTACGGGACATTCCTTTTGAAGAGTTTCTTTTCCGAATCCATACAGAACGAGCAGGGTGAAGAGATTTCGACGCGTGAAATTAAAAAAATCCTTTCCGATTGCATTGTAGCCGAAGATAAAAGCAAACCGCTTACCGACGAAGAACTTACGGTTATACTCAAGCAAAAAGGCTATCCCATTGCACGCCGCACAGTAGCCAAGTACAGGGAACTGTTAAATATTGCCGTTGCACGCCTTCGTAAAGTGATGTAATGAATTTGTACACATCTCCCCTTCTATTTCCTGTCACTTCAATAATAAATCCTTTGCTTGCAGGCTCTGCATAACCCTGTATTAACCAGCAATGCTATAATCCTGTGACTGATAACAACCAATTTTAACGAAATGCAAAACAGAGACTACAATTTTTCACTATTTCTCTCCTATATTCTTCATCCCCTGCTTATTCCAACGCTTGTCACTACGGCACTAATGATGCGGCCTGATCTGTATTCGATTGTATTACCTGTTAACATGAAACTCTGGATTACTGGAGTAGTATTTGCATTTACTGTTGTAATACCTGCTGCCAGTGTGCTGATTTTGCTGAAATTTAAAGCCATTCAATCGCAACAGCTGCATGAACGCGGGGAGCGGACCCTACCTTTGCTTATTGCCAGTTCATCATTTTTAGCTTTGCTTTACAGCCTGAAATCGGCCGGGCTGCCACCTGTTTTCCTGTATGTGCTCTATTCGGCTGCATTTGCCCTTCTCACCGGCTTATTGATAAACATGGTATATAAAATCAGTCTGCACACACTGGGTTGGGGAGCTCTGGCCGCAACACTTGCAGGAATTTCAATCCGCACAGGCTTACCTATGCTGACATTTATAACTATTTCGATTATGTTATCCGGATTTGCCGGGTATGCGCGACTGAAACAAGACGCCCACAACCAGGCCCAGATTTATCTGGGCTATGTTGCAGGCGTAAGTATTATTTTATTGATTTCTTATTTTGGCTGATCAGTAAGGTTTAAAAACCAATCCCACTGAAACGGGATAAATCTGAGGGCCCAAATCCTTTTTAAATACTGACGACAACTGGTATGATGCTGATACCCCAAACCATTTATACCCGATCACTGCATAGGGTCCGTAATGAAAATTTTCGATATTGCTAA
>CAIJPI010000179.1 GCA_903822525.1 uncultured Bacteroidales bacterium
CTGCATTCGCCTGCCAGATAAGTGGTTATTTCTAATTCTATGGAACGGTTTTTCGACATTTGTATGCGTAATTTTACACTATTAAGACACCCAGGAACGTTTTTACCCCTACAAGCTCTGAAAATATATTTTTATCATTTCATTAATGTGCTGATTATCAATGCTATTATACTTATGAAATCTTTCAGGTATTTACGCATAAACTCCAGTGAACGTGCCATTTGGGTCTCAACAGTCTTAACGCTTATATTGAGTTTTTCGGCAATTTCGTGGTATTTAAGCCCCTCAAAACGACTCAATTCAAAAATCTCGCGGCGTTTTTCAGGCAGTTCGAGCAAAGCCCTGCCGATATGTTCGCTAAGTTCGTTGTTCGAATCATGGTCGTTGGTTCTGTGAACTTCCTCAAGGTTTTCGCTGTAGTTTACAAATTTGCGGTCTGTAACTGCTTTTCGTGCATGATTCAGGCAATGGTTGAGGACCGATTTGCGCAGGTAACTGCCAAATGAAGTAGTGATTTGAATTTCGAAATGTTTATCCCACAATTTGCAGAAAAAATCCTGCACAACTTCTTCCGCATCCGATTTATCGGAGGTATACCGGCGTGCATAAAGGCATAGCTGAGGATAATATTCCCGGAACAACTGTTCGAAAACAAAGCGATCGCCTTCCTTCAGTCCTTTTAAATACAGCTCATCCTTATCGGCCATTCGGTTCGGTTAGCAAACTTAACATATTCCCTTTAAAAGGAAATTCCGGTTTTGAGATCGTAAAATTAGAAAAAAATCAACAATTCTTCACTAAAAGTCTGGGTTCCATCATATCGAGAATCGCATATTTAACACCTTCCCTGCCTGAACCCGAATCTTTCACTCCGCCATACGGCATATGATCGACCCTGAAAGTCGGGACATCATTAATAATAACCCCTCCGACATGCAATTTGTTGAATGCGGTGTTCATTTCGGTTATGCTGTCGGTAAAAATGCCTGCCTGCAGTCCGAACCGACCAGCATTTACACGGTTAACAGCCTCAGCAAACGTGTTAACGGGTTCAATTACCACAACAGGGCCGAAAACCTCACCCGAGCATACCTGCATATCTTCCTTTGTTCCGGTGAGCACCGTAGGCTGCATAAAACTTCTATCTCTTTTGCCGCCGGCAAGTATTTTTGCACCCCCTTTTACTGCTTCACTAATCCAGTTTTCTATCCGTTCAGCATTGGCAACATCTATCATTTCAGCAAAATCAGTTTCGGGATCCATTGGATTCCCTGCCCGGAGTAAGCTCACTTTTTCCAGAAAACGCGTTGTAAATGCATCGAACAACTCTGACAACACATAAATGCGCTGGGTATGAATGCATACCTGCCCGGCATAAGCGAATCCGCCGGCAACGCATTTGGCAACAGCTGCTTCGAGCTCAGCTCCGTGCGAAACAATCACACCTGCATTTCCACCCAGTTCGAGTACTACTTTCTTTTTCCCGGCATCGCGTTTCATTTTCCAGCCTACTTCGGGAGAGCCTGTAAACGAAAGCAAACTGATGCGATCGTCGGTAACCAGCTTATTGCCGGTTTGCCTGTCCATAGGCAGTATGGAAACTGCACCTTTGGGCAAAGCTGTAAGATCCAGAATCTGCGCCAGCAGCAAGGTAGTAAGCGGAGTAAGGCTCGAAGGCTTTAAAATAATAGGGCAACCTGCGGCAATGGCGGGTGCAAGTTTATGTACCGCCAGGTTAAGCGGGAAATTAAAAGGCGATATACCGGCTACAATGCCCACCGGGAAATATTTCACAATGCCTTCCTTTCCTTCGCCGGCAGCTGTCCAGTCGATACGCATATGTTCCGATGGCAGCCGCCTGCTTTCTTCGGCAGCCACATGAAAGGTCTGTATGGAGCGATCCACCTCAGCCAGGGCAAAGCGTAAAGGTTTTCCCGATTCGAGCGTAATCAGTTCGGCAAACTCACTGCGCCTGGCCAATAGTTCTTCACTTATCTGCTTAAGTATGGCATACCTTTTATAGGAAGGCATTTCCGCAAGTTCATCCTCAACTTCAGCAGCAGCATTTATTGAATGTTCCAGTTCGGCATCACCGGCCAGGAAAGTGCCGGCTACCATGCTGCCATCGAAGGGGTTGGTAACCAAAAGTTGTTTTGAAGTGGTAATGAAGTTACCTGCACAATAAATTTTGAAACCGGGCTCTTGAAACATGGAGGGATTATTTAAGCGATAAATTTACAATTCAAAATGAAATATAAGTGGTTAGAAGATTAAAATATCTTATTCCTATACCTTTTAGTTTTCTGAAAATTATAAACCAAAGATGCCACAAAAACACAAAGGCACAAAAAAGGCACAAAAAAATGTATCGTACAGATTTTGCTCAGTGATTTTTATATTTCCATCACATTCATTTAGTGAAATTTGGTGTTTTTGTGCTTTGGTGGCAAAATTTCAAATTGATCTGGATCAATAAATTCTAATCTTTATAATTAACAGGTTGGAAATTTCACCGGAAAATTACCGGATAGAGATAAAAGCGATTTTCGGGGTTCATTTGTTATAAGAGTTATAGGTGGGCTACATATTATTTTGATGTGCTAGAAATATTCACCACCTAGAGTTTTCGGATGGGGGATGTAAAAGCATGAATTTAATAAAAGCATAGACTTTTATCTTGAGAACAGAATTTAGGTTATAAAGCCTTTTATCTGCCTTATTCTTTCATTGTATTTTTCTTACTTTTTGC
The DNA here is from genome assembly GCA_903822525.1 of uncultured Bacteroidales bacterium. Lineage (GTDB taxonomy): Bacteria > Bacteroidota > Bacteroidia > Bacteroidales > UBA4417 > UBA4417. Next base: position 2,750 of record CAIJPI010000179.1, read on the forward strand.
TTGATCAAAAAGTAACAAAAAATCAAGGCTTTATAAAAATTACTCACAGCTTGCTTATTTTAAAGGTGTTCGTGAGAGAAGTTCTGGCGGTTCTAAGCC
>CAIJPI010000180.1 GCA_903822525.1 uncultured Bacteroidales bacterium
ATTAGGGGCAGATTTGGTTACGTATTATGATAAAGTAGTCCGAATTGAATATGCAGTGAACAGATCAGGTAAAAGTGCTATCTTTATTCACTTTATTGCAGGCATCTGAGGAATACCATTGCCTTGGCAGGGTTGTTCGGGAAGTGTTATTAACCATTCAAATTAATCGAAGTGAGAATTGCATTATTCGGGAAAGAATTTAACCGTGACCAACTGGGCTACGTTCGTATTCTTACAGAAGCACTCGAAAACCGGGGCTGTAAACTTTTGGTTTGGAAACCATTTCATGATTTTCTGAAAGGCGAAATCGCCTTCCATCAGGATGTTACACTTTTTGCTGAACATACCGATCTGAAGGAAAAGGCCGACTTGCTTTTTTCGGTCGGCGGCGATGGCACCATGCTCGATGCAGTGAGGCTGGTTCGCGATTCGGGCATTCCAATAGCAGGGATCAATCTGGGTCGTATGGGTTTTCTCTCGAGTATACCCCGAAGTGAAATTATTGCTGCAGTTGACGATATTCTGGGGAATCGCTTTCGGATTGTTAAGCGTACCCTTATCAGCCTGCATTCACCCCTGACTCTTTTCAGCGATTTTAATTATGCTTTTAATGAATTATCCATCAACAAGAAAGAGAGTTCGTCGCTGGTTGTAATTCATGTTTGGGTAAACGACCAGCCGCTTCATTCATATTGGGCCGATGGCCTTATTGTTGCAACTCCTACCGGCTCAACAGCCTATTCGCTCAGTTGCGGAGGCCCAATCCTGACTCCCGACTCAAGTAATTTTGTAATCACACCCATTGCTCCGCACAATTTATCAGTACGTCCGGTCGTTATTCCTGACAGCAGCCTGATACGAATCAGGGTTGACAGCCGTGATCACCAGGCCCTTGTCGGACTTGACTCGCAATCAGCTGTCATTACTCCTGATAACGAATTGATTGTGGGAAAAGCCGGATTCGAGATAAACCTGGTGCAACGATTTAATGAGAACTTTTTTTCAACGATTCGTGCCAAGCTCAATTGGGGATCTGATATCCGTAATTAATATTACGGTTCTATCTTCATTAAAGAGTAATTTCCTTTTTCAGTTTATAGTCTAGCTAGGATGTAATGGCTTTTCAAACAGAAAGGTGCAGAACATTCTTTTCTTGTATTTGGCAGGATGAAATGCAATGTGATAATGCGAAACTGGAAATGCGATTGACGGGCAGGTATTGTTTTGAAAGGGATATTTCTCAACTGTATTATTAGCCATCGAATAGATTTAGCTGTGTTTCTACATTCAACGATTCCCGGTATCAATGAGCTGTCAATACTATAGACGATGTATCAATAATAATACTACCTTTGCACGCTTCAAAAATTATGCGAAAAATCTATATTTTCCTCATGTTTCTGGTGCTTTTTGTACCATTGACCTATGCACAGAAATCGGGTGATCTGGGTGTAATGGGTGGTGTTACCTATTATGTCGGCGACCTGAATCCATCCCTGCCATTCCGTATGTCGAAACCCGCATACGGAATTTTGTACAGGCAAAACTTCAATTCCAGGATCTCACTCCGGGCACATGGCTTTCGTGGAACGGTTGCTGGTAGTGATGCAGTGAGTAATGCGAATCCCGAACGGAATCTTAATTTTGAATCAACACTTACCGAAGCCGGACTGCAACTCGAGATTAACTTCTTTGAATACTATATCGGCAGCAAAATGCACTCCATCTCGCCATACCTTTTTGGAGGTGCAGCGGTATTTTTTTTCGAACCATTCGGTAATGTTCAGGGAACAAAAGTCGGATTGCAGCCTTTAACCACTGAAGGCCAGGCTAAACCCTATAACTTATATGCTTTCAGTATGCCCTTCGGGCTTGGAGTTAAATATAGTATGAGTAAACTTATCGGAATTGGTGCTGAGTGGGGTATGCGTAAAACATCGACTGATTATCTTGATGATGTCAGCCAGACATATTATCTTGATCTTGCCGGTGCTAATCCTGCTTCGGCTTCAATAAAACAACTTGCATCCGACCCTTTGCTTACTCACAATAACGGGATGCAGAGGGGAAACTCCCGCGATACGGACTGGTATTCGTTCGCAGGTGTTTCAGTTACAGTAAAAATCAGGATGTTAAATAAGGAGCGTTGTCTTGACCACCAACGTGAAGGTTATTAGTAATTTATGGGTATAAAAGCCTGTAACATTCACATTAAGAATAATTAACAAAAGCGGTACGTGGTGTAAACCACAAAAGCCTAAATTTGTCGGAAATGATGGAGAACAAAAATTTGATCGACACAATTGATAGAACCCGGCTGCCCAAACATATTGCAATCATTATGGATGGCAATGGCAGATGGGCACAGCAACGTGGCGAAGAACGTGTTTTTGGTCACAATAGCGGGGTGCAATCGGTTCGTGAAACGGCGGAAGCTGCAGCTGAACTGGGAGTCAAATTTATTACTTTGTATGCTTTTTCGACCGAGAACTGGAACCGTCCGAAAGACGAAGTAGATGCATTGATGCAGCTTCTGGTTGTCACCATCAGTAATGAGGTTAAAACGCTTAACGATAACAATATCAGGCTCAGAGTCATTGGAAATATTCACTGCCTCGATCCGCAGGTTAAAAAAGAGCTTGAAGAAGCCATGGAAAAAACTTCAGGGAATACACGCATGGATATGTTCCTTGCCCTGAGTTACAGTGGCAGGTGGGAAATAGTGGATGCAATAAAAAAGATTGTAATTCAGGTAAAAGAAGGAAAGCTGGAGCTAGAACAGATAAATGAAAAATTAGTTTCTGCCAATATGAATGCTCCCGATCTTCCTGATCCTGAGCTATTGATACGCACAAGTGGTGAATACCGCACCAGTAATTTCCTGATGTGGCAAACTGCTTATACAGAGTTGTTTTTCTCTTCGAAACTATGGCCCGATTTCCGTAAAGATGATCTTTACGAAGCTATTATTGATTTCCAGCACCGTGAGAGGCGGTTTGGCAAAACTAGTGAACAAATAATAAATTGCAAAGGATGATACTGAGGCGCTTTTTTTTACTTACTATTCTGATTTCAATCGTCTCAATGCCGTTGATGGCACAGATATCGATAGGGGATGAGATTCCCGATATCAATTATAACCTTCCAAAGAAATATACTATCGGTGGAATCACCGTTACCGGCGTGCAATATCTGAACAGTTCGGTGCTGATATCTTTATCCGGACTGCAGGTAGGCGATAAAATCGAAATTCCGGGCGAGCGCATCCGCTCAGCTATGGATAAACTTTGGCAGCAAGGGCTTTTTGAAGATGTAAAGATAATGGCAACCCGGGTTCAGGATAACCAGATTTTCCTTGATATACGACTTGCTGAACGTCCCCGTTTGTCGAAGTTTAGCTTCAGCGGTGTGCGTAAAGGGGAGGCTGATGATCTGCGTGATAAAATAAAAATTTCGAGGGGTGATGTGGTTACCGATAACCTGCTTACACGAATGCGCAATACCATTATTAAGCATTACATCGGCAAAGGATATTTCAACACTACAGTTAAAATAAACCAGGTGAAGGATACTGCACTGCTCAATAATGTGACGTTGAGCATTGATGTGGATAAAGGTGGGCGCGTGAAGATTGAAAAAGTAAATATAATCGGCAATTCCAAAGTCAGTGAGCTTACTCTTAAATCAGCACTAAAGAAAACCAAAGAAAAAGGGTCCTACAGGCCTTTATTTGCATTACAGGAATCTTTTTTTGGATTTTTCGAGCTTCTGGTCGCAAAGGATTTAAAGAATTATACCTCGTATCTTCAGGATATTGCCAGTAAAAATCTAAAATTCAGGATTTTCAAATCCTCGAAATTTATCGAAAGCGATTATGATGAAGATAAAATTGCTTTGGTTAAAAAGTTCTATGAGAACGGATACCGCGATGCCACCCTTGTTAAAGATTCAATATATAAATCGGGGCGTAATGATATTACAATAGATCTTCATGTATATGAAGGCAATAAATATTACTACCGTAACATTTCATTTGTAGGGAATACCAAGTTTACTGCAACTGAATTAGGTTTATTGCTCGGGATCAGGAAAGGTGACGTATATAACCAGGATCAGCTCGATGCAGCACTGCAGTTTAATCCCAACGGAATTGACCTGATGAGCTTATTTGTTGATGATGGTTACCTTACCTGTACCATTGAGCCTATAGAAGTAAGTGCTGAAAACGATTCGATTGATTTGCAGATCCGTATCCGCGAAGGCAGGCAGATGAATGTGAACCGGGTTAGAGTGGCCGGAAATACACGTACCAACGATAATGTAATCGTCAGGGAACTCTACTCAAGGCCGGGGCAGCTTTTCAGCCGGTCGGATATTCTGCGTAGCCGTACTTCGCTTGCCCAGCTAAAATACTTTGACCAGGAGAAAATTGACATTCAAACCCCGAATATCGATCCTACCAACGGTACCGTGGATGTAGCCTATAAAGTGGAAGAAACATCATCCGATCAGCTTGAGCTTTCCGGAGGTTGGGGTTATGGCAGGCTTATAGGAACCTTGGGTGTTTCGTTCAACAACTTCTCGGCGCGCAATTTCTTTCAAAAAGGGGCATGGAAACCGATCCCGTCGGGCGACGGTCAGAAATTATCATTGCGCCTTCAATCGTACGGTAAAGGATATCTAAGTGCAAGTGCTTCGTTTACAGAGCCCTGGCTTGGAGGGAAAAAGCCAAACCAGCTGAGCGTCTCCACGTATGTATCGGCATTTAATAATGGATACGCTAAAACCAGTGCATCTTACTATGCCTATAATATCACAGGCTTATCATTTGTTTTCAGCCGTCGTTTGAACTGGCCGGATAACTATTTTAACCTGTCGCAGAGTTTTAACTTACAGCATTATCAGCTTGATAATTATGTGCTTTTTGGCAAACAACAGGATGGTTTATATCAGAGCTATTCCTACTCGATAGCTTTAGGCCGGTATTCAACTGATGCACCTATTTATCCGCGTGCAGGGTCCGAATTGAACCTGTCGCTCGAAATGACTCCTCCCTATTCGTTATTGGCTCCCGACTGGTTTGCTGCCAGGTCGGCTGATGATAAATATCGCCTTATTGAATTCCATCAGTGGAAAATGAGCGGGGCCTTCTATCAGCAGATTGTTGGCGACCTGGTGCTTATGGCCCGAACCAAAGTTGGATTTCTTGGTAAATACAGCGATGAAATACAGGTTACGCCGTTTAACCGCTACTTTATGGGTGGTGACGGAATGTCGGGCTATTCAGCTATCGACGGTCGTCAGCTTGTCGGATTCAGAGGCTATACAAACGAGAGCCTGACCCCGCCATCGGCTAACTCTGTGAAACCCGCCGGAGGTGTGATTTTTAATAAGAGTACTCTCGAACTGCGTTATCCATTATCACTTAATCCCAACTCAACTATATTCGGACTCATTTTCGTTGAAGCAGGTAACGACTGGTCAAAATTCAGCGAATTCAATCCTTTTGATATACGCAGATCAGCCGGTGTTGGTGTAAGGGTATTTCTTCCAATGTTTGGGTTACTCGGCCTCGACTGGGGATACGGTTTTGATGCCATACCTGGTGCACCTGATGCAAACAAAGGACAATTCCATTTTTCCATTAACTCATCAATTGATTAATAGTACAGCAAATCAATCAGTATAGATAGAAAAAATAATCATATTCATTACCAAAAATAAACAAGGGAGGTATAGCTATGAAAAAAATCTTTTTACTTACAGCAATCATTTTCACATTTGGTTTTGGCGCTTCAGCCCAGAAGTTCGCATATGTAAATACCGATTACATACTGGATAATATCCCTGAATATGCTGATGCACTGGCGCAACTCGACGAACTTTCGATTCAGTGGCAGAAAGAGATAGAAGTGAAGTTTGCGGAAATTGATAAAATGTATAAAAATTTCCAGAATGAAGCTGTGCTTCTTCCGGAGGATATGAAAAAGAAACGTGAGGATGATATTATTAGGAAGGAAAAGGAAGGCAAAGATTTGCAGAAAAAACGTTTTGGTAAAGAAGGCGATCTCTTTAAAAAACGCCAGGAACTTATCAAACCAATTCAGGAGAAAGTATACAATGCCATCGAAGAAATTGCAACTGCCGAAAATTATGCGGTTGTTTATGATAAAGCCAGCAACGCAACCCTCATTTATACTAATCCAAAGTTCGATATAAGCGAACAGGTGCTTGATAAACTGGGTTATACATATAAGCCTCAACAACCCGTAAAAGGCAAAAAATAGCATACAGGCGCTTTAGGTACTGCCTTTTTTTTATCTTTGCACCTGATTTAATCTGAAAACAATTAAACCACTTACTCAAAAATGATGAAGAATCTCTTAAAAGTTTTAGCCATTGTAGTACTGATTGCTGTTGCAGCAACTGCCAATGCTCAAAAATCCTCCAAAATCGGACATATCGAATTTGGTAAATTATTAGAACAAATGCCTGGTCAGGATACCGTAAAAGGTGTTATGGAAAAATACGTTCAATCACTTCAGGGTGAATTGCAGACCATGCAATCAGAATTGGAAATGAAGGGTGCTGATTATCAGAAAAATGCAGCAACTATGTCGACTATTATCAAAGCTACAAAAGAAAAAGAAATTACCGACCTGCAGGGCCGTATTGAAGCTTTTCAGCAGTCAGCACAGCAGGATCTTACCAACAAACAGACTGAACTGATTACTCCTTTTGTTGAAAAAGCTAAACAGGCTATTAAGGATGTTGCAAAAGAAGGCGGTTTCGCATATATTCTGAATGCAGTAGATGATATTCTTTTATATTCCGATGGTGGTGAGGATGTTATGCCATTAGTTAAGAAAAAATTAGGCATCACCCAATAATCAAACTGCTTTTACAAGACTTTAATAACTCCGGCCTGGTCCGGAGTTATTTGTTTTTGTGAAAAGGTATTCCTTCATTCATATAGATTTCGATTTCTTGAATACACCGATCTCCTGATACTTATTAAAGGGAATAGACCATGCATGGTTTGATAAAGGGTTAGAGTCAAATGTTTTGACGATTCGCATCCGTATCTTGTTTTCACCGAACCATAGCTTTCCGAATCCACTAAGAGTTTGTTGCAAAGTTGAACCAAAAATAAAGCCGGCTTTCTATGTGAAAGACGGCTTTATTATTAATAGTATCAGTAGTTGTTAATCCCTGCGACCGTTGAAAATCATTAAATAGTAAAGCAGAGTAGCGAGCGAAGCAAGGGCAGCTACAACATAGGTATAAGCAGCCCATTTCAGTGCATCCTGCGCTTTTGGATGAGTTTCCTGGGTGGTAATACCACTGTTGTTAAGCCAGAGCAATGCGCGACGGCTGGCATCAATTTCAACGGGTAGAGTAACAAAACTAAAAAGGGTGGTAGCAGCAAACAAAATAATTCCTGCCAACAGGAGTTCCGGGAATCTGTTCACCAGCAATACGCCTGCAAGTAGTACCCATTGAACCCAGTTAGAAGCAAAACTTACTGCTGGGACCAGGGAACTGCGTAATTTCAGGAAAGCATACGATTCTTCGTGCTGAACTGCATGTCCGCATTCGTGAGCTGCAACCGCAGCTGCCGAAATACTGGATTTATTATACACATCCTGGCTCAGGTTCACGGTTTTGGTTTCAGGATTATAATGATCGGTAAGTTGCCCCTGAACTGACACTACCTGTACGTCAAGAATACCGTTATCGCGCAGCATTTTTTCGGCTACTTCTTTTCCAGTATAGCCCTTGCCTATTGGGATAGCTGAGTATTTGCGGAATTTTGACTTCAACACCTGGCTTACGATCAGGCTTAGGATCATAAAGCCAATAAAAATTATGATATACATGGTTTTTCGGATTTAGTTTCTGTTGAACAAACTTCCTGCCATTTGATTTTCTGCGACATTGTGGCAGGGATATGAATAATTGAAATCAATTAATTGGTGAAGCAAGGATGGTGTTATATAGAGAAGTAAAATGCCTTTTAAAGAAAATTCTGTTGATTATTTTCCTTCCTCTACGAGTGGCATAATGGTATCATCGTGCCAACTGGCATACATGGTATAGCTTTTCGAGATCCTGTTTACCTGTCCTTCAAGCAGGGATTCATCGATCGATTTTATCTTTTTTGCTGGTACACCGGCATAAATGCTTCCTGATTCAACGAGGGTGTTTTGCGATAACACGGCTCCTGCAGCAATAATAGAGTTGCTTTCAACAACAACCCCATCCATTACAATGGCACCCATGCCTATTAAAACATTGTCATGAATAGTGCAACCGTGTATAATGGCTGCATGAGCAATGGAAACATTATTGCCAATACTAACCGGGGCTTTCTGATAAGTACAGTGAATAATAGCACCATCCTGTATGTTCACGTTATTTCCAATACGTATGGAATGAACATCGCCACGGATCACAGTATTGAACCAAACACTGCAGTTGTCGCCCATCACAACATCTCCAACAATTGTTGCATTTTCGGCAATAAAAGTATTTTTACCGATCGACGGGGAAATTCCTTTAATGGGATAGATGAGGGGCATTGGGTGGAGATTTTGGATGTGTGATGTTGGATGTGTGATGTTGGATGTGTGATGTTGGATGTAGAGGAGGGTTTGGTGTAAGTTAGCAGGTGATGCTTGATGTTTAATCCCAACCCCTAAATCCTAACCCCTTTTTCAATCTTCAGGGCTGAAAGGAAATACATCAGCATCGCTGCCTTTTGGATAATCAATTGAGAAATGCAGGCCGCGGCTTTCTTTGCGTTCGAGTGCCATTTTAATTATAAGGGTGGCAACTTTGATCAGGTTGCGTACTTCGCAGATCTTATCAATCAGTACTGAGCGTTTGTAAAGATCTTCGGTTTCACGCTCAAGTATATTGAGTCTGTCGGCAGCTCGTTTTAACCGCAGGTTCGATCGTACTATGCCTACATAATTGGTCATGATACCTTGCAATTCTCTCATGGTCTGGGTAATAAGTACCATTTCTTCGTTCATAACGGTTCCTTCAGCATTCCAGTCGGGGATTTCGCTGCAGAATTCAATATGTTTAAGTTGCTCAGAGGAGTTGATACAGGCACGGTGTGAGTATACAAGCGACTCAAGCAGCGAATTGCTGGCAAGACGGTTAGCGCCATGCAGCCCGGTGGAGGAACATTCGCCTGATGCATATAAGTTAATGATAGAGCTCCGGCCCCATTCATCTACCTTAATGCCACCGCAAACATAATGTGCAGCAGGTACGATTGGAATCATTTCTTTTGAAATATCAATACCGATGGTAAGGCATTTGGCATAAATGCCGGGGAAATGATTAATAAGGTCGTTGCGGTTCAGGTGGCGGCAGTCGAGGAACATATGATCTTCGCCACTTATCTTTAATTCGTTGTCAATGGCCCGGGCAACAATATCACGAGGGGCAAGCGACTGGCGTTTGTCATATTTCTGCATGAATTCGTTGCCGTTAACATCTTTCAGTATTCCTCCAAAACCACGTAATGCCTCTGTAATCAGGAATGAGGGTTTCTCGGACGGATTGTACAAAGATGTTGGATGGAACTGTATAAATTCCATTTTTTCGATGGTTCCCTTTGCACGGTATACCATGGCAATGCCGTCGCCGGTGGCTATCGGAGGGTTGGTAGTGGTAGCATATACATTGCCGGCGCCTCCAGTGGCCATAAGGGTCACTTTTGCTAAGATGGTATCGATGCTGTTGTTGGCATGATTAAGAACATATGCGCCATAACAAGTTATATCAGGAGTACGGCGGTTAACATACATACCCAGGTGGTGCTGGGTTATGATTTCAACAGTAAAATGATTTTCGAGAATTTCTATATTTTGATTTTCGCGGGCCCTGGCCAGGAGAGTCTCTTCAATTTCAAGCCCTGTCTGGTCCTTATGGTGCAGTACGCGAAACTCGGAATGCCCGCCTTCTTTGGCAAGGTCGTATTTCCCTGATGCATTTTTATCAAAGCTTACACCTAATTCAATCAGTTCTTTGATTCGTTCCGGTGCTTCGGTGATAGTAATCCTTACAGCTTTTTCGTCGTTCAGGTCGTCACCTGCTATAAGCGTGTCCTGTATGTGTTTCTCGTAAGTATCGGGGGTATACATAACTGCAGCTATTCCGCCCTGGGCGTATTTTGTTGCAGTTTCTTCGGCCTTCTGTTTAGCTACAATACAAACTTTTCCATACTTAGCCGCTTTTAAGGCAAAACTCAGCCCGGCAATACCAGTTCCAATAACCAGGAAATCAACTTGTCTTCTCATCAATTATAATACTTTTCAGATGTGCAAAGGTAGCAAATATTGTTGCCTTTATTGGGTTTTGCCTTACAACAAGAATAAAACCAGGTATTCCTTTCCTGGGGTAAAAATTAAATAAACTAGGTTCTGTTTTAGAATATTGTAGCAGGAATTGATTCTGATATATAGTGCATAGTGCTATGTGCTTAGCATCATTTATTTGTATTTATCAATCCTGTAGCTTGTCTGCAATATACTCTCTGAGCACTGAGCACTTTGCACTAAGCACAAATGATTTTCCACATTTTCCTTAAACAGAACCATAAACTATAACGGCATATTTTCGCCTTGATAAAATCAGGTTAGTTATACTCCTGCAAATTAGAATTTTATAATCCCAGTAATACCTTTACCGGCTCATTCCCCTCAAAAAGCATTCTCTCAGGGTTTTCGAGCAAATCCTTAACCATTACAAGGAAACTAACCGATTCGCGTCCATCAATAACACGGTGATCGTACGATAAAGCAACATACATCATTGGAGCAATAATAACTTGTCCATTTACAGCAATTGGTCTTTCAATAATATTGTGCATGCCTAAAATTGCGCTTTGTGGCGGATTCAATATCGGGGTTGACATCATGGAACCGAATACTCCTCCATTAGTAATTGTAAAGGTTCCTCCTGTCATTTCTTCAAGTGTGATCTTATTATCGCGTGCTTTGCCTGCAAGTTCCTTAATCCGGAGTTCGATCTGCGACAGCGACAGCGATTCAGCATTCCGTATTACCGGTACCACTAGCCCTTTTGGTGCACTAACGGCAATTCCAACATCAGCATATTTATGAAAAACCAGTTCATCACCGTCAATCATAGCATTGACCTGGGGAAATTTTGCGAGGGCAATTGTAATAGCTTTAGTGAAAAAGGACATGAAACCGATTCCTACTCCGAATTGTTCTTTAAATTTTTCGTTGTATTGTTTTTTCATGCCCATGATCCGGCCCATATTCACCTCGTTGAAAGTGGTCAGCATAGCAGTCTCATTTTTAACCTGTACCAGTCGTTGTGCAAGTTTTATTCGCAGAGTCGACATTTTTTTGCGTTCTGTTTCACGCGACGATTCATAAAACACCGAATTATCCATGATCTGTGGGGCAGAATTGGTTTCCATACTTGCATTCAGCACATCCTGCCGGGTAATGCGCGCATGACCTAATTTTTCGAGAACTTCGCGACCGGTAAGCTGTTTTTCCTCCATAATCTTACGTGCGAGCGGAGTTATCTTTACTTCGTCAAGTGCAGCAGGAGTTTCAGCTTGTTTAATTTCCTCAGCAGCAGGCTTTAGTGCCTCCGATTTTTTAACAATGCTTTCAATAGCCATCCCTTCAGGGGCAATAGCGTCGCTGTTAATTTGTGCTATAACAGTTCCGATACTAACGGTTTCGCCGGCCTCGACCAGTATTGTGATAGCTCCTGCCATTTCTGCATTCACGGTAAGCGTGGCTTTGTCAGAATCTATTTCGGCAATTTCAGTATCTTTTGCCACGTAGTCGCCGGTTTTTACCAGCCAGTTTGCAATCTGAACTTCAGTAATCGATTCACCCGGTGTTGGAGCTTTTATTTCGATAATCATAGTAAGGGTATTTCTAAAAATCTTTTTAAATCAATTCATTGTTAACCTTTGTTCCCAAAACAGGGGTTGGGGTTTAGGTGTTATGGATTAGGGCAGAAATTTACACTTTTCATTAAACATCCAACATCCGCAATCCGCGATCCGCAATCCGCAATCCGCAATCCGCAATCCGCAATCCTCTATTTCTGCTCCACGCCTCTCCATTCCTTTGGAGCACAAAGCATCTTACAGGTAATATTGCGATTCTCGCAGGTACAGTCGCCAAAAGCCTTATCAAGAATTTTGGCTTGCCGCTGAACGTGCAGTTTTGGGGAGCCAGTTGCTGGGCTGCCGCTTTCGGGACGGGCAACGAGCAATAATTTCACGCCTTTAAAATGACGGAGTATAAACGACCACGCACCCATATTGGCTGGTTCCTCCTGCACCCACGCGAATTTGGTTGCGTTAGGGTATCTTTTCATGATATCCTGCAACTGAAGTAACGGGAAAGGATATAACTGTTCGACACGGACGAAAGCAATATTGTTATGTTCGCGCTTACGCCGTTCGGCAATGAGGTCGTAATAGACTTTCCCATTGCAGAAATTCACACGCGTAACTTCTGATGGATTGGCTGTATCATCATCAATTACTTCCTGGAATACTCCTTTTGAAAGGGCTGCTACAGGTGAAATGCATTCGGGATGCCTCAGCAGGCTTTTAGGAGTGAAAACAATCAGCGGTTTGCGGAAATCGCGGTGCACCTGCCGGCGAAGCAAATGAAAAAAGTTGGCAGGAGTGGTGCAGTTGGCAACCTGTATGTTATTATCGGCACACTGCTGCAGGAAGCGTTCCATGCGTGCACTGGAGTGTTCTGGCCCCTGGCCTTCGTAACCGTGTGGAAGAAGCATCACCAACGAGTTCATTACCCGCCATTTTTCCTCAGCGCTTACAATATACTGGTCAATAACAATCTGTGCTCCGTTTATAAAATCACCGAACTGTGCTTCCCATATGGTAAGCGAAAATGGGGAGGCAAGCGAATATCCGTATTCAAAACCCAAAACACCATACTCTGAGAGAGGTGAATTGTAAATCTGGAACGGTGCCTGTTTGGCACTGATATTTTGCAACGGAGTGTATTTCTCTTCTGAATCTTCAATAGTAAGTACAGCATGCCGATGCGAAAAAGTGCCCCGTTCCGAATCCTGTCCGCTCACGCGTACCGGTATTCCCTCTTCGAGCAAGGATGCATAAGCAAGTAATTCACCCATTGCCCAGTCCACGGTGCCATTATCAGTAAACGTGGTTCTGCGCTCGTCCATCAGGCGGACAAGTTTTTTGAAAAACGGCTTGCCTTGAGGTACCGCTGTAATCTTCTGCGTGAGTTCCAGTAGTTGGTTAAAAGGCACACTGGTGTCGACAGGCTGAATGAAATCCTCTTCTGTAGCCGGTCGTAATTTGTGCCATGAGTTTTCGAGGAAGGTGATAACCCTGGCTTTTTCATCATCTTTCGAATCGAGCAATTCCTGTTCAAGCCCTGCTATGAATGATTTTTCAATGTCAGCAGCTTCTTCAGCTGTTATAGAACCCTGTTCCACCAGCTTATTTATATAAATAGTCCTCGGGTCATCATGTTTCTCAATGATCTTGTATAGGATTGGCTGAGTAAAACGAGGTTCATCCCCTTCGTTGTGTCCATATTTCCGGTAGCCCAGCAGGTCGATAAATACGTCCCTGTGAAACCTTTGGCGGTATTCAACAGCAAGTTCTACTGTATAAACAACAGCTTCAACATCATCAGCATTCACATGAAAGATAGGACATTGGGTTGTTTTGGCTACATCTGTGCAATACACCGAACTGCGGGCATCAAGGTAATTGGTTGTAAAGCCAATCTGGTTATTCACAACAAGGTGAATAGTGCCGCCGGTAGTGTACCCTTTTAACTCCGACATCTGAAGGGTTTCGTACACAACTCCCTGCCCGGCGATTGAAGCATCGCCATGTATAATAATCGGCACTACTTGCTGGTTGTCATTTTGGTATTCGGCATCAATTTTACTGCGGGTGATACCTTCCACTATCGGGCCGACAGTTTCAAGATGCGAGGGGTTAGGAGCCAGCGAAAGCTGGAGTTTTCGGCCATCGGCGGTAGTACGCTCTGATGAGAAGCCCAGGTGGTATTTTACATCGCCCAGCAGGTATTCGTCTTCCAGAAGTTTGCCTTCAAATTCATTAAAAATATCCTGGTATGCTTTTCCAAGTGTGTTAGCCAACACGTTGAGCCTTCCGCGGTGGGGCATTCCGATTATAAATTCGGTGATACCGGTTTCAGCTCCTTTATTGATTATTGCATCAAGAGCAGGAATAAGGGCCTCGCAGCCTTCGAGCGAAAATCGTTTCTGCCCTATATATTTTTTATGAAGAAATTTTTCGAAGAGGACTGCACGGCTGAGCTCTTTCAGAATATGCAATTTCTTTTCACGGCCGAAAACGGGTGTGTTTTGCGTGTGCTCCATGCGTGCCATCAGCCATTCGTGGATTTCAGGACGACGGATATAGGCATATTCAACACCTACACTCTGGCAATATGTTTTTTCGAGATGATCAATAATACTGTTAAGAGTGGCATCACCAATTCCAATCTCTCCCCCGGCTTTGAATACCTGGTCGCGATCCTCCTCGGTTAGGCCAAAATTGTCAATATGCAGGGTAGGAGAGTAGGTACGACGTGTCCTGACAGGGTTTGTCTTGGTAAACAGATGCCCTCTTTTACGGTATTCGTTAATCAGATCAATAACCTTAAATTCGCCGGGTTTCATATCAGCCTGTGGCATTAGCTTTCCGCTGAATTCGAACCCCTGAAAAAACCTTCGCCAACCAGTTTCTATGCTTTCTGGATTCTGCTTGTACTGCCGGTATAATTCTTCAATTGCATCACTATCGGCATTACTCAGAAAGGATAATTCATCCATATATGTTTTTTATCTGAAACGTTTACAAATTAGATATGTTCGGTCAAAATTAGCAAAATAACTGCAGAAAAGGCCAATTTACCTGAAATATCCGAAATAAGGGTCAGGAAAACCTGCTAAAAAACCGAATAGAGAGGATGGAAAATCGCTAATTTTTAATTATGATCAAACTCTGTGTTGTTTTTCCTGAGATTGCTACTACTATATAACTTCCAGGACTAACAATGTTCCCGGAATCGTTTGTGCCATCCCATAAAGCCTTACACCAGCCATCAGCATCTTTTTCTGCCGATAGTGTTTTTACATTTCTTCCCTGTAAATCCCAAATTTGCAAATTTACTGTCCCTGATGCATGAAATAAAATGCTTGTTTCGCTTTTAAATGGGCATGGTTTTGAAAGTAAGGTTTGTTCCTTCTGTGTTTCTGCTATCCCTCCAAAAAGATAATCGTAATGTGTGCTATAAATTGTACTGAAGCCCTCGCGGTCTGATTCCCAGAACAGGTTTACCGAAACGGAGTACCCTGTCGGGAAAGTGACAAAAAATTTGGGGTTAGTATCTTCTCCAGGCCAGAGGGAAATGTTTTGAAGTCCATCGTAGGAAGGTGCTTCGGCAAAAATATCTTTCTGGGTAAGCGAATCCGACACAAAAGCCAGGATGGTGGGGAAGAAATAGTTTGACTTTGTAATCAACATCATTTCGTCAATGGCAGGCTGGGAATAGTTGAAGTTTGGCGAATTTAAATGAATGAGTTCATTACTCCAGCCATCGGTGAGAACCAGGCCGGTTGGATTTGATCCAACTTTGTTTTGCATGCACATATTGCCCCCTGATAATGGGCCTGCTGCAGTAAGAGCAGCACTATGACCCAAAATGGATTGGGAATTTATCGGATAGATTGTCCAATTATTCTGCGAGTAATCCGGGCTAACTGAAATTAAAGATGTGTTGTCGCCATTAGGTTTAAGATAACTGAGTCCTCCGGGAGTATAAACAGGAGCGTTTGCCCCTGCTGAATCAACAGCATATGGAGTTGTAAATAAATTGGATTGATACAGGTACTGCGAAATCCATATTTTCCCACTGTTTTCCCAGGCTAGTCTTCCATACCCATCGGTAGTCAACCTTATATCATCTCCGGGAAGTGCCGACACTGTTACAGGTGCTGTAAATGTTCCGTTGGGCTGGTAGGTTATACATTTTAAATCAATGTCATTTCCTTCATTGGTTTGATAGATCAGAAGATATTCACTCGGTATTATTCCGTTTCCTAATACGATAGCAACTGGATTGGAAAGCTTTACCCCGGCTTGATAAAGAGCGACTTGCTGGTTACCAATTGATGAAGGGTTCACGTTTTTGTAACAAAGTTGTGTTGTAGTTGCATCCAGTTCCTGGTCCCAAAATAATATGTTTTCATAATATTGACCAAGCAGAAATGCATTCCGGTTCTGATGAGTCGAATCGGTCACGGCGTGACCCGGAAACCATTGATCATACTGGGCATGAGCAAAAAATGGAAGCATTGCAAAGGCTACAAAGACAAAGTTTTTCATTTTTGTGATATTCAATTATAAATAATTCCGAAAAACGCTTACACACAATAAAATTAGGGAATATCCTGACACAATTAATAAATAATAATTAAAGTTTAGCAAGCTATTTTACATAAAAAAAGCCTGTTCAAAAGAACAGGCTTTAGAAATTCTGCTTGTATCTGGTGAAATTATGCTGGTGAAATTGCTTCAACCGGACATACATCAGCGCAGGAGCCGCAATCGGTGCAGATATCGGCGTCGATTTTGTAGATATCACCTTCGGCGATAGCTTCAACTGGACACTCATCAATGCAGGTTCCGCAAGCGGTGCAGTCGTCAGAAATAACGTAAGACATTTGTTTATGGAGTTTAGAATTAACGGTGCAAATATAAGTAGTATTCTTGTTATCAAGGGCGTAAAAAAAATAATAGTCAGCTTTTAGTGTGGTTTCAGGATGCGGATTTTAATCCAAAAGAAGCAGAATAGATTTTATAGTATATTTAACATGTTGTAAAACAGCAATATACATATGCACATTTTTTGTTTTTTAGAATTTATATAAATAAGGTATTACACTTCAGGTCTGTTAAAATCTTATACCTTTGCACTGTTAATCAATCAAAAAGCAAAAGCATGAGCGAACAGACTAACTTCATCGAGAAAGAAGATGTTGTTGTAAAATTTTGTGGCGATTCAGGCGACGGGATGCAACTTGCTGGTACACTTTTCAGTGATGCAGCTGCTCTTCTGGGCCTTGATCTGGCTACTTTTCCTGACTATCC
This sequence comes from uncultured Bacteroidales bacterium, assembly GCA_903822525.1. Classification (GTDB taxonomy): domain Bacteria; phylum Bacteroidota; class Bacteroidia; order Bacteroidales; family UBA4417; genus UBA4417. The sequence continues at coordinate 17,207 of CAIJPI010000180.1, forward strand.
GGCTGAAATACGCGCACCGCATAATACCATTGCTGGTGTTTCGGGTTTCCAGGTACATGTGGGAAGAAAAAAAATTGAGACTTCAGGCGATTTCGTCGACATTCTTGTTGCGATGAATCCGGCTTCACTCAAATCGAACCTGAAATGGACCCGTCCGGGTGCCACCATTATAGTGGATGCCGATTTGTTTGATGAAGCTACTTGCAAAAAAGCTGGTTATCTGACCAATCCGCTTGAAGACAACAGCCTTGAAGGGTACAATCTTGTAAAAGCGCCGGTTACCATTCTTACCCGAAATGCTTTACAACCTCTGGGTATTGATAATAAAACTGCTGACCGCACACGGAACGTGTTCACACTTGGAATTATCTATCATATATTCAGTTGGAAGTTAGATTCAACTGTTAACTATTTCAAGGCTAAGTTTAAAAAGAAACCTGAAATGATTGAGGCCAATAAACTGGTTCTCGAAACGGGTTACAGCTATGCCGATACTGTCGAAACTTTAGGTTCTTCCTATCATATTGCTAAGGCAACAATGGCTCCGGGCCGTTACCGGAACATTACCGGAAATGTCGCTACAGCGTGGGGTTTCCTGGCAGCAGCCGAACGTTCGGGCAGACCATTGTTCCTGGGATCCTATCCCATAACACCCGCTACCGAAATTCTGATCGAACTGGTGAGACATAAATCACTTGGCGCAAAAGTATTTCAGGCCGAAGACGAAATTGCAGGTATTTGTTCAGCAATAGGCGCTAGTTATACCGGTTCGCTGGCTCTTACTACAACTTCAGGTCCTGGTCTTTCGCTGAAAAGTGAAGCCATAGGTTTAGCGGTTATGACCGAATTGCCATTGGTTATTGTTAACGTTCAACGTGGTGGGCCATCAACAGGTTTGCCAACAAAGAGTGAACAAAGCGACCTGATGCAGGCATTGTTTGGCCGTAACGGCGAAGCACCTGTTGTTGTAATAGCTGCTTCAACACCGGCTGATTGCTTTAAGTATGCATATGAGTCGGCTAAAATAGCACTCGAGCACATGACTCCGGTTATTTTATTGACTGATGGATCACTTGGTAACGGATCACAATTGTTCCGGATTCCAAAAGTGGCTGATCTGCCATCCATTACGCCTCCTATGGCCGAGCCTAACGATAAGGATTATAAACCTTACAAACGCGATCCTGAAACCTTGGTCCGCAAATGGGCAATCCCAGGAACAGAAGGCCTTCGTCACCGTATTGGTGGGCTGGAAAAAGAAAATGGTTCAGGTAACGTAAGTACTGATCCTGCCAATCACCAGATTATGACGGACCTGCGCGAAGCGAAAGTTCAGAAAGTAGCTGATTTTATTCCTGAACAATCAATTGTTGGTGCTAAAGAAGGTGATGTACTGGTTGTAAGCTGGGGCGGAACACGTGGTACTACCGAGGCTGCTGTGGAAGAACTTCAAAAACAAGGTAAAAAAATCAGCCTGGCACACTTCCATCATATTATGCCTCTGCCAAAAAATACCCACAAAGTATTGGCAGGGTTCAAAAAAATTATCGTGTGTGAACTTAACAGTGGGCAGTTTGTTAACTACCTGAGGATGAAAGAGCCTGACTATCGTTATACTCAGTATAATAAAGTTATGGGGCTTCCTTTCACCGTCACCGAGTTGGTAAATAAGTTTAACGAAATGCTTTAGGAGGTAAAATTATGTTCGAATTTCCAAATAAAACTATTGAACGATCGGTAGTTGAGCTAAACAAAGCCGATTTCGTAAGCGACCAGATGGTAAAATGGTGCCCCGGTTGCGGAGCTCATGCCATTCTTGCATCCATTGCCAACGTATTCCCTAAGATCGGCTACCGTAAGGAAAATTTCATGATGGTCTCCGGTATCGGATGCTCCTCCCGTTTCCCTTATTATGTGAATACATACGGTTTTCATGGAATTCACGGTCGGGCTAATGCAATAGCATCGGGTGTTAAAATTGCAAACCCTAACCTTAGTGTCTGGATAGCTACTGGCGACGGCGACTCTATGGCTATCGGCGGAAACCATTTTATTCATATTATCCGCCGTAATATTGATGTGAATATCGTGATGTTCAACAATCAGATTTACGGACTCACAAAAGGGCAGTTTTCACCAACTACTCCAATGGGTAGCATTACAAAAACCTCACCTCAGGGTACCATCGAGCATCCGTTTAATCCGGGCGAACTGGTTCTGGGAGCGCAAGGCACTTTCTTTGCACGCGCAGTCGATACCAATGTTAAACTCATGACCGAAGTTATGTTTGAAGCTGCCCGTCACGATGGGACTTCAGTAATTGAAATACTTCAGAACTGTATCATTTTTGCTGACAAAACCCACGAAGCCGTTACAGATAAAGAACTTCGTGACGATGCCCAGATTCATATCAAAAACGGTGAACCTCTTATATTTGGGAAAAATCGCGATAAAGGTATCCGTCTCAACGGAACGCAGCTTGAAGTTGTTAAATTAGGAGAAAACGGTATAACTGAGGATGATCTTTTAGTTCATGATCAGTACCAGCAGGACCCGGGTTTACACCTGATGATTGCTAAAATGTACCCGCCTCATTTCCCGGTTGCTTTGGGCGTTATCCGTTCGGCAATGTATCCAACGTATGACGACCTGGTTGAAGACCAGATCGCTCAGGCAAAAAACAAAAGCAAAATACTTTGCGTGGATGATCTGCTGAACAGCGGTGATACATGGGAAATTAAATAGTTTTTGATTGATAGTTATCGAAGGCCTCCGTAATAACGGGGGCTTTTTTTTACCCTTCTTTTACCCGGAATTATGTTGAAGTATTTGCCAAGTAACCGAATTTTTTTCATACAGTCGATAAAAAAAATAAGGAATATTGTTTAATAAGCTATTTTTGTAAAAGATGAAATATATTATTTTATCCGGGAAACTTTAGTCCGGATGTGCTTAAAAAATATCCGGATGCTTCATATCCGTTTGTTGTATATTCTTTTTTTCTGAAAGACAAATCATCGATTTCCTGATTTAAGCCAGTTGCAGCATGAAAATAAAACTGAATAGCATTATTAAGATTACTGTTACACTGCTTATACTTATTTTCCTTTTCTGGAAGGTGAAATTTAATACTCAGGGGTTTTCTGAAACCCTCCGATCAGTGCGTTTAGTCTATTTCCTTCTATCCTTATTTGGTGTAGTACTTGTGTTAGGTATCAAAAGTTACAGATGGCGCATACTTATCAGCAACGAAGGCGTGAAGTATTCAGCCTATAAGGCATTTGCGGCTTTTATGGCATCGGATGCAATCGGGATTGTTACGCCAGGTAGAATTGGAGAGATTGCCCGCTTGTATTATGTCAGGCAGGAAACAACTATCAGTTTTTATGCTGCTTTTAAAACTATTGTTTCCGACAGAATTTTCGATTTTACCATGCTTGGATGGTTTGGTTTATCGGGAATGCTATACTATTTTAAAACATTCGGCAACTATCCTGGAATTTATTATGCTGTAGGAATTCTGATTTTGTTTATACTTGGATATTTCGTGGTTGTTAAGTTCCTTGCAATACTACTGCGAAATCCGAAAGTCGGCAGATTGCCTGTAATACGTTTTATTTATGAAAGTTTCCTTGCTGTGGTCAGCAAGCGTTCTATAGAAATGTGGGTAATAACATTTACTGCATATTTTATGTATTTCTGGTTTTCCTGGCTTATCATGATTTCGTTGAACTTAACACCTTCATACCTTGATGTCGTTTTCATCATGAGTATTATGAGTCTGAGTACTATCATACCGTTATCAGTTGCAGGCTTTGGTACCCGCGAAGCTACTCTTGTGCTGCTGTTTGCATATTATGGTCTGGCCAGTGAAACAGCCATTTCTTTTTCACTCATGCATTTCACTGCATTTTTTCTGTGGGGAGGCCTGATAGGACTTGTATTCTGGCTGTTGATGCCCATTTCGCTCCAGCAGGTAAAAGATGATTCAAAAAGCATATTCCTGTTGTTTAAACCTGAGCCCTCAGTGAAACAGGATAGCTAATTGTATGACTATAATCATATTGAAGGATGTTGAATAGTATTGGATTTTAAACTTATAATTGAATTTCATAGGAGTAAAATCTGCTGTGCTCTTACTGATTTGCCAATACGGCAGAATGATTGCTTTCATGATAATTTACTTTTGTTAAATTTGCAGGTTCTAAGCCCGGTGATAATCAATTTCATGCCAACCGATTTTGCAGATTTATAATAAAATTCAAGGATGATTATAAATCAGTACAGGATTAGACTGTCATCCGGAGCTAATACATATGATTAAAAAACTGCAGATCGCACTTCTGTTACTTGTTCCCCTGGTTTTCCTGGTCATGGGGTTGCGCTTCGATCGGACTAAATACGGTACCGATCCTGAAAGTGCATACCTGATGAATGGACTCAATATTGCTATGGGGAAATCTGTTGGTCATTATGACAATCCCGGAACTACAGTTCAGATGTACAGTGCAGTTGTATTAAGGATTACCTACGCTTTCCGCTCTACCGATAATGATCTGCAAACAGATGTGCTGAAAAATTCAGAATATTATATCGAGGTCTTACGCAAAGGGCTTATTATAATGAATGCCTGCGTTCTTCTGATACTAGGTCTTGTTGCATTTGTGCTTTTAGGAAATTTCTGGACCGGGTTGATTCTTCAACTCGCTCCATTTATGTCAGTTACACTTATTGAGGAGTGTTTTACAAAGGTTGCCCCCGAACCGGTATTGTTTGCAACAATTGGGGCTTTGATCATTATCCTGATGAAATTTTACACTTCAAAGGATGCCACCGGGAAGAAATATCCACTGCTTTTAGGTTTACTTGCCGGCTTTGGCCTGGCAACCAAAATGACATTTCTGCCGGTATTAATCATTCCTATGATTATTTTAGCTGGGAAACGGAATAAATGGATTTATGCATTTTCTGTTATCCCTTCCTTTATTTTATTTACGCTTCCGGCAGCAAAGGGGTATCTGAGTATGGCAAACTGGTTTCTTAGCCTGGGTACCCACACCGGGACCTACGGACAGGGGAATTCAGGTTTGTTGGATCCGGCTCAGTATTTCCACTCAATAATTTCAATAGGCGTGAATAATATGGCTATGCTGGCAGTAATGGGTGTTGCTGTTATAGTATTGATTTCTGCAGGAATAAGGGCACGAAAACTGAATGTTGGTGATTCGAAAAAGGAATTTTATATACTTCTTGCCTTACTTTTTACACAGTTTGGCAGCATCCTCCTGGTAGCAAAGCATTATCACAGCAACCATTACCTGTTTCCGGCACTCAGCCTTTCAGGATTAGTGCTTGTATTTTCTTATCTGCTAATCAGCAAGAACTTTAAATCGGGGAATAAGCTTATCTCTAAGTTCTCCATGCCGATAGTTGCGGTTTTAGTTATTGGCATTTCTGCACTCAATATTCCGTATCTCACATTAGCATTCAATGGATACCGGGCATCGAACCAAAGTACCGATGAAACTTTTTCACGTCTTGATCGCGATTTTAAAGGGTATGCTAAAGTTTACTATTACCCTATATCGTTCAATGAATATTCATCGCTCCGATGGGGGAATGTTTATTCGAGGCAATACAGTACTGAAAAATTAATTGCATTATTCCCTGAGGGTTTATTCTATAATGCAGGTGAGAAAAGCTTTCAACTGTGGGAAACCAGTATTTCTACAAGGGAATTTGTAAAAAGGTATGGAAACCGGATACTGCTTATCGGAGGTCCGCTTACAGATGATGAATTTAAGAACGTTGAACTGGGTGGCCTGAAACTAAAAAGACTCTTCGACAGCAGGGTACAGGTTGTGTATGAGGTTGAAACCGAAAAATCGGAACTTTTCAAAGGCGTTACCCACAGCAGCCCTGCTGTATGGTCGTTGCTGAATACCTTCGAAGTCTTGAGCCCTGACGGGCAATGGATAATGTCGGATAATGGGAATAAGTTCTGTAAAAATTCATCCTTGTCTACTGATAAAGCCCGCTCAGGCAGCCATGCTTTTAAACTTCCTGTACACGATACCTATGCAATGGATTTCGGACTTCAGGATGTTAAACCTGGTGATACTTTCGAGATCAGTATCTGGAAAACAGCGAATAGCCCCGAAGCATATCTGGTAGCAGCAAAAAATGATGGTAACGGTCCTCCGTTTTATATACAAAGCAAAGGGTTTGTCGAAACCGACAGTTCCGGGAATTGGGAAAAAGTAATACTAACAGTTGTAATCCCTATGGATTTTAGTGGAGCTAAATTAAAGGTCTACCTTTGGAATTATGGTGATCAACCGGTATGGTTCGACGATTTTGAGATTACCAGGTATTAAAACTTGAAAAAAGGCCTTTAACCGGGAACAGAAAAAAATAATAGATAATAGTTAGGATATGATTAACGGAAAGAAAATTGTGGTTGTCCTGCCTGCATATAATGCCGGCCAAACGCTCGAAATTACTTATAACGAAATCCCTTTCGACATTGTTGACGATGTCGTTCTGGTTGACGATGGCAGTCGGGATAATACAGTTGAAGTTGCGCATCAGATAGGGATTAAACACGTTATTCAGCATGAGCAGAATAAAGGATACGGAGGGAATCAGAAAACCTGCTACGACACTGCATTGAAACTGGGAGGTGACATAGTCATTATGCTTCATCCTGATTATCAGTATACTCCACTGCTTATTCAGTCGATGGCATACCTCATTGCCAACGGAGTATTCCCTGTTGTGATGGGTTCTCGCATTTTAGGAAACGGAGCACGAAAAGGCGGTATGCCGCTTATCAAATATATTTCGAACCGGGGTCTCACTCTCATTCAGAATATTTTAATCAACCAGAAACTCTCTGAATACCATACAGGATACAGGGCATTTTCGCGCGAAGTGCTGCTTTCAATTGATTACCACGTAAACAGCGACGATTTTGTTTTTGATAACCAAATGATCTCACAAATCATCTATAAAGGATACCCGGTTGGCGAAATTACTTGTCCGACTAAATATTTTAAGGAAGCGTCGTCTATCAATCTCTGGCGCAGTACAATCTATGCCATTGGGGTATTAAAAACATCCGTATCGCATTTTATGAATAAATTGGGCATACTGCATTCAAAACGCTATCAGGCCCCACAATCAAAGTAATTTGGCTGGATATCATCTTTGCATTACTCAAAGATCTCAACTTTCAGGTTATCGATATAAACAGGGGCTTTTCCCTGAACCCAGAAATAGATTTTCACTGTATCATCTTTTGACCGGACTTCCGGTGTGAGGTAATCTACCCGCATGGTATTCCATTGACCGGGTTTCATCGCATATTTCTTAAGTGAAATACTTGTCGCCCGGTAATTATATGGTTCTCCTTTGTGCTGGAATGTAATTACCAGCGATGCCATATTTTCCTGAACATCAGAAACAGGATAAATTTCTACTTCTGCGCGTAACCAGGCATGATCTTTTGCAGTTATCTGGCTGTAAGGCATTTCCATGGCCGGCGAAAAGGGATGAGATTCATCAAGCCTGAGTGAAAATTTCCCGCCACTGACTGTATCTTTACTTAAGGTCATTCCCTGGTCTTGTGTTTGTTCAAAGTCGAAAAAAGCAGCGGTTCGCCTGGTATAAGCTGTTTCATCTTTTAAAACCTCATCAGCATCGGTCGGGCGCTCAATTAATAGCAGCTTACGGTCAGACTCAGTAAAAGATGTTTTTCCGAAAATGGCAAAATAATAAGCTTTTGTCATCCTGGTGCGCTCAATTACTCCATGTGCCCATTGCCAGGTCTGGAAAAGGTTCAGCATGAGCATCAGGGTAATTGTTGTATAAAATAGTACCCTGTAAATCTTATTCCATGCCATAATCTGTTGGATCAGGTAACCCAAAGGGATAGCAAGCAGCACATACGACGAAAGCAATGCCCTCTGGCTGTAGCTGCCTCCTGCATACCACCAGCAAGTCCAGCTCGAAACAATATACAGGTTTACCAGAAAATAGATCAGTAAGCTATAAAACAAAGGTTTGTTTTTTTTAAACAGACTGAAGAAACCTATAATGGCGAAACCCATTACCGGAGTATAGATCAGCCACCCTTTCCGAAAGCTGAATAATACTTCCGAAATGTATGGCCGCTCAAAATCGAATCCTTCGCCTGCATTGTTGTAGCTATAAAAAAGCCAGTGCCCCGAACTGTACTTCCAGTAAATCAATTGAGGTAATCCTGCCACGAATGCTGTCAGAAGCAACAGAATCACATGACGGTAGTTCGATTTTAACAAGCCGGTTTTGAATTGAAAACTCTTGCGATCGCTAATGCCCCACAATACAGGTATAATAATACAAACCAGTTCCGATGGTCTTACCAGTGCAGCAAGCCCCATGGCAAAACCGAGTCCTGAAGCATACCACAACCTGGGTTGCTCGTGCCAGCGGATCGTAAGCCAAACAATAAAAGTATATAATGTAAAAAGATAGTTATGGGAGAGGTAACCATCAAAGGCTGTAAGTTGAAAATAATTTGTGGCTAATACGATGATTATTAATAAAATGCCTGAAATTATTTCATCGAAAAACTTTAGTAGTATTTTCCTTAGCATGATAATGCCTGCTGCAGCATAAGCCAACCCGCTTAGAGCCCAGGCATACTGGTAAGGAATGGAAAATCCATCCGCTTTAAAGCCTGCAATCAGGCTGAAAATATGAGCAATAAAAAAAGCGGGGGCATTCAATACAGCCATACCCATGGAGTATTTCAGAACCCAGCCACCCGTTGGAATAGCCGTTGCCTGATAAAAGGTGGAAGTTGCCTGGTACTGATCAATCAGTTGATTAACCCATGCTATGTTGGTAAGCCTCAGGTCGTGATAAATAAAACTTGCTGGAAGGTAAAGATAATAGCCGAAAACATCCCACGACAGAATATTCACAGGCGGATACACAAACCTGAAGAACACTATGCCGGCAATCAGCAAAAAGCTGATCCAAAGGGAGGGCTCTTTTTTAAAGCTTGGGATGTAGTTCATTAATTTTTGTTGTTTTTATACAGGCAAAAATATGCGACCAGTAAGATGGCGAAATGGAGATAAAGTGAAACCAAAAAAATCTCTGTCTTGTCTTCCTATTTGAATTCATATATTAACTGCCTTAAAATATCAAGATTATAGAGCACATTAATAATCAGGGTATCTATCCACTATTAATCACCTATTCTGTCGGGTCAGCAATCCGCAATCCGCAATTCGCAATCCACAATCCACAATCCGCAATCCGCAATCCACAATCCGCAATCCGAAATCCGAAATCCGCAATCACTCATATCCCACCTGCATATATTCCAGCTTCAGGTCATCCACAAATACCTTTTCCTTACCTGTATACCAGACATAGACCTTGTAATTACCATTCTCAGGAACATTACGGTCGACAACATCAGTCAGGGTGATATTGAACCACTCGCCAGACGTATACGCAGTTTCAGAATCCTTTGCAATTATATACCTGTATACTTTATGATCGGGATCATCAATACTCAATACAAGAATAATCTGTCCCTTTTCAGATTGTGAGGGGTTCAGAATACGGGCTGTTGCCCTAAGCGAAATAGTGCCTGCACCGGGTAAATTCTGAAGCTTGGCTTCCGCCGCCGGACTGTATGTGTTTAAAGCAGTCAGAAGTATCGATTGTTTGCCACTGCTTTGCTTTTCAGTTGAAACAAATTTCATCTGTTCCTCTGTCAAACTGCCTTCGAAGTCGTTGAGGTAGAATTGCTTGTATACAGCTGCAGTTGTATCTCTGGGCGCTTTCATAAATACAGCCAGCTTATATTTTGAGCCACCAATAATGGTGAAACTTTCGGAGGGGGTAAATATATTCAGAAGCCTGAGGTTGTTATTTTTCATTAGCGAATCAAAAGGCAGATGCCCTTCATACCCGGCAAACTGTGCATCCCATATCAGCAATTCGCCTGGCTTAAGTAAGGAAGCCGGATCAATATTTTCGAATGTATAAACTTTAAAACATTTTTGCTGATCGAAAGGATCAATATCCATATAAAATGGGTACATCGGGTCTGTATACAACGCCTTGTGCTTGCTGTATGACGAGGTTTTAAGCCAGTCAGTAAGTTTCTCCATTACCGCAAAGTTAATACCTGTTTTCATAGGAATTTTGTCATAGGTAAATGGTTTGTAAACCACCAGTGTTATAATAAATGTTGCAAGTACGAAGTAAATAAATTTCATTGCTTTTGCCTTTTCCATTATCCATTCAAAACCTGCCAACACAATCAACGAACTTAACGGAAGCACACAGGCAATAAACCGGGTCGATCCCAACACACCCATCATGCCTTGCCACCATAGGATACTTTGTGCAAGGATAAATCCCAAAAAGGCTGGAATTATCAGAAAATACAAGGTCACATTTTTTATATCACTAAGGTTTTTAACCCCTGTTCTCAAATTGAATACTATGACGGAAAGTCCTGTGATAAACAGGATAAGAAGGGGGTAATTTAAAATGAAGATCATCTCCTTCATATAAAACCAGAACGATCCGCTTCCATATAAATCGGAACCTGCACTGCTGTATGGCATCTTTGTAAAAAACCACAACGGATCATGATACATTGGCCATCCGGAAATACTGAATAGTATAAATCCTGTCAGCAGGAAGGGCAATGATTTATACTGTTTCATCCAGATAAGTGCCGGGATAAACAGTACGATATACATCATCCCTTCCGTCCGTGCAAATGGGATCAACGAAATTAGAATGGATGCCGCAAAAAAGCGTTTACTGATAAATAGGTATATGGATGCAATAAGCACCAGGCTGAATAAAATTTCGGTCAGACTGGTGAACATGATAAACAGATAAACCGGTGTAAACAGTGTGAAAATGATAGCCACCCATGCATGTCGGTATTCCAGCCGTTTAGCAATCAGGTATGCAAACCAGGCGCTCAGTAAGCCACACAGCAGGTTGAAAGCAATTGCTCCGGAATACCCAAACTGCGATAAGGGAGAAGCCAGAATGGTGAAAAGGGGTTTTCCCCAGTGATTCAGGAAAAAGGAAGGGTACTTAAAAGCATACCGTGCAATCTGATAATGCGTAATTGAATCAGTTTCTCCATCCACTCCGGTTGACAACCATTGAACTCCAATCAAAGCAATAGTGCTGATAAGCAATACAATTGGAGCCAGGGTTTTATCAGTAAATTTCATATCTCACAATTTATCGGAAATCATTACTTACTAGCAGATGGATTGAAAAGGGCATTAATTCACTCAGATGTGTTAATTGATGGTGCCGGCTTTTATGGTTCGGCAAATCGGGCAAAGCAATTCATCAAACATAAATCGGTTCATTTTTATACTAAGGTTTCTTCCCAACTGTAATAATTGAAAGTCCGAAAGAATTGAATATCAAACTGTCGATCAGTTTAAAGAGTATCACCAGTTTATTGAATAACCTGATCTGACCCGAAGGGATGATTCTGTGATGCTGCATTTTACCTGATATAAACCAGCCTGCAATACCAGCAGCATTAAAATACCTGCTGTTTAAAACCTGAAAATGGCTCGAAATAAATAAAGCTTCAAGTCTCTTTCTGTTGTACCTCCTGTAATGCTCAAGTTCCTTGTCAAAGTCGTTATAAAGCCACTGGTATGCCGGAACCAGCACAATCAACTGTCCTCCAGGCTTTAACAGTTTATAGCAATTTAACAAGGCTGCTTGATCATCAAAAATATGTTCCACAACATTAAGCGCAAAAACTGTATCAAAACAATTAAAATGCTCACTGAACTTCTGGTCAAACTCCGGGTCCACCAGGTTTATGTTTTCTATTCCTGATAAAGTTGGGCTTGCTGTAAATTTTTTGCGCAGCGATTCGCAATAGCCTTCACGAATATCTGAAAGAAGAATGCTTGCATTATCACGCAGAAAATACTCTGAAATATTACCTACCCCGCTGCCTATCTCAAGAATTTTTCCTGTGCAAAAGGGTTTAATAGTATTATACATCCAGCTATTCAGATGATTAGCCAGTGCAATTGTGTTTAATGTATCCTCTCCTTCGGTATCAATAGGCTTAAAATCGAATTCTTTCATGTGTTATTATTTATTTCTTACGGGTCACATGGAATACGCCAGATTGATCATAATATCATCATAAGTTGGTGATTTCTTGCAATCATGGCTATTTCATCTGCTGAAGATATTGTATTTGATAATGCAGTATATCGCCCTGAATCCGTCTTTCCAGCTGATTTTTTTTCCTTCGGCATATGTGCGGCCATAGTAGGAAATGCCTGCTTCGTATATCCTGATATTGGGTATACGGCTTATTTTTGCCGTTACTTCAGGCTCAAAACCAAAACGGTTTTCTTTCAGATCGATGCTTTTTATAATTTCGGATTTGAAAAGTTTATAACAGGTTTCCATATCCGAAATATTAATGTTCGTAAGCAGGTTCGAAAGAAAAGTAAGAAACCTGTTGCCTATGGTATGGAAAAAGAATAGAACCCTGTGTGGTTTGCCTCCGACGAACCTGCTTCCGTATACCACATCGGCAAATCCATCCAGAATAGGTTGTAACAAGAGATTAATCTCCCTGGGATCATATTCAAGGTCAGCATCCTGCACAATAATAAAATCGCCGGTTGCAGAAAGTATACCTGTCCGGAGTGCTGCTCCTTTTCCCCTGTTAACCTCGTGTTTCTGGTAATTGATGATTATTTCCGGATTTTCGAGCCTGAAACGGAATAATTCTGCTTCCGTACCGTCTTTCGAAAAGTCATTCACCACTACCAATTCTTTCGTAATGCCTTGGATTAACTCTACGGAACTAACGCGTTGTAAGATATTGTATAAAGTTGCTTCTTCATTATAGGCAGGGATGATTACGGATAACTTCAGGTTGCTGTTCGGCTTTGTCATCAGGGGAAAGTATAGGTGTAAGCTTTTTAATTATTTTCGGGTTCTGAATTTTTCAGAAATGAATACTTTTAAACGTTTTTTGTTTAGAGGAAAGCAAATATCCAATATTTAGGACGCTTTAAAATCCTGTTTTTATCATTCCTGGAAATAAACCCTTTTAACGCGTTGCGAAATTCCGGTGAGTATTTCATAGGGTATGGTTCCCATTTCGTCGGCTAATCGTGCAATTGGAAGATCTTTTCCGAAAATAATCACCTCATCGCCTTCATGAGCATTCATATCTGTAACATCAATCATGGTCATATCCATGCATACTGTGCCAATAATGGGTGCAAATTGTCCATTTACTTTCAGATGCCCCATTCCGTTGCTTAATGACCTGCTTAGACCATCAGCATAGCCAATTGGGATAATTGCAAGAGTCGTTTCTTTTTTTGCTTTGAAGCGGCGGTTATAACCAACAGTTTCGTCCGGAAGTATATGCTTGATTTGTGAAATAGTTGAACGAAGTGTACTGACATTTTCCAGTTTCTCCTGTTCTTCCGGATTTGGGGCAATGCCATACAATCCAATGCCCAGACGAACCATATCGAACCGTGTTTCGGGCAGGCGGCTTATAGCTGCAGTGTTGGCAATATGACGGAGAATTGGATAATCAAATTCAGAACAAATACGTTCCGAAATCATCCGGAAAAGGCTGACCTGGTGATGTGTAAAATCGTCGCTGTCAGCATTTTCTGATGCTGCCAGGTGCGAAAAAACCGATTTTACTCTTATCTGTGCCCGGCCTTTAATCTGGTTAATCAGTTCATCTGCTTCAACAGGATCAAATCCCAGGCGATGCATCCCGGTGTCTATTTTAATATGAATCCCGACTGCTGATGAGTGCGGCGATAAACGTAATAAAGCGGCTTCCAGCATTTTCAACACCCTGAAACTATATATCTCAGGTTCAAGTTGGTTCTTTATCATGGAATCAAAGCTCTCTTCATCCGGATTCATTACCATTATAGGTAGCCTGATCCCGGCTTTGCGCAATTCAATACCTTCGTCGGCATAGGCTACGGTTAGGTAATCTACCTGGTGGAATTGAAGCACATTTGCTATTTCATAACTGCCGCTTCCATATGAGAATGCTTTAACCATTGCCATTACCTTAACTCCGGGATCTAATTTCGAACGGTAATAATTCAGGTTGTGAACCAGGGCATTCAGGTTTATCTCCAGGACTGTTTCATGTGTTTTTTGTTGCAAAGACTCGGTAATTCGCTCAAATTCAAAAATACGCGCACCTTTGAGTAAAATGCTCTCATTAGCAAATGATGCGTGTGAGTATGAGTCCAGGAATTCCTCAGTAGTATTATAAAATTCCTTTTCAGTCGTAAAAAGTGCTGCTTGACGACTTATCCCTTTTCCTATTCCTATGAGTCTGTCAGCCTGTTTTAGTATAAGCAGATCGCTCACTTCCTGGTAAAGATGATTTTCGCTCCGTCCACTCTGAAGAATATCTGAAAGGATCACCGTTTTTTTGCGATGTTGTTTCTGCTGATTCAGAAAGTCAAGGGCTATACCCAGTGAGTCGATATCGTTACTGTAACTGTCATTTATTAAAGTACAATTATTCATTCCTGCCTTCATCTCAAGCCTCATGGCTATAGGCTGAAGGGCACGCATTCGCCTCGAAATCAGGGACTGGCTATACTCCATAAGCAGCATAACCGCCCAGCAGTGCAAGGCATTTTCAATAGACGCTTCGTCAGAAAAAGGAATTTCTATCGTTATTTCTTCATCTTTGTAAAGTCCGGTGATTTGGGTGAAATTACCATCAGGTTGAACCGCGGTTATACGAAGATCAGCAGGTATCTTTCTGCTCCATGTAAAAGTCTCAATATTCTTTAGAATGCCGGTTTTGATAATTCCTTCCTGCAATTCCTTCTGATCAATGCAATACACCAACGTTTTTACCCGGGTAAATAGCTTCAGTTTTTCGCCTGCTTTCTGTATTCGGTTAATGAAATTTTCATCATGGGCATGCCCTATATTGGTAAAAATTCCTATAGTCGGTTGAATAATGGGCTGAAGGCGATCCATCTCATCCTGCTCGGAAATACCTGCTTCGAAAATAGCAAGGTCATGATCTTCACGCATCTGCCACACTGATAAGGGAACGCCGATTTGTGAATTAAAACTCTTTGGACTGCGAACAATATTTTTACTTTCGTTCAGCAATTGGTAAAGCCATTCTTTTACAATGGTTTTACCATTACTGCCTGTGATCCCGATTACCGGTATTTTAAATTGCTTCCGGTGAGCTGCAGCTAATGCCTGAAGTGCAAATAATGTGTTTTTTACCTTGATAATATTTGCATTATAAAGCAATAATAGGTTGGTCGGTTCATTTTCAACAACAAAATTCCTGACACCTTTTTCGTAAAGTTCCTCTATATATTTATGGCCATCGTTGCGTTTGCTGGCCAAAGCAAAAAACAAGCTTCCTTCTGGCATTATCAGCCTGCGGCTATCAATAACCAAATCGCTGATCAGCGCATTTTCATCACTTTCCTGGATCAATTCTCCTTTAACAACCTGGGTGATCTCGCTTATCGTATATTCAGATTTACTCATGAGTTAACATAACATTTTGATTCGATTCAGGCAGATGGTTTAATATGCATTTGTGGATTCAGGCTGGTATTGCAACAATTTGGTATTAGTTTTCTATACTAAGTATAAATACAAGTAAAGCCAAATATATTATCTGGATTACATATTGTGTAGAAATTAATTTTTTTGAAGGTGCAAGCTATTGCTGGCTTTACAGGGTGTAACTACTTCAGAGATTCTCACCAGGTATATTATTTTTCTCAAATCAAAAAACGTTAACGAAAGTGATAAACAGGAAGTTTATTAGTATTCTTTTTCTTTTTTGCTGAATGCCAGTGGATTTTTATTCAACTCAACCCAAAGACTTCGGTTTTTAAATATTTCACAGGCCAGGTATGTTGCCGCGCGCATCGAATCAGCCGAAGCCTGGTCCTTGCCAGCAATGTCAAATGCGGTACCATGTGCAGGTGAAGTGCGCACATATGGCAACCCGGCAGTATAGTTTACTCCGTCTTCAAAATTTAAAGTTTTAAATGGGATAAGTCCCTGATCATGATACATGGCTAATACAGCATCAAATTGCTTATACCCCGATGAAGCAAAAAAGCCATCAGCAGGATAAGGCCCATAAACAAGGAATCCCTTTTGCTGTGCGGCTTGTATTGCCGGGGTAATTATTTCCTGCTCCTGGTTGCCGATCAGACCACCATCGCCGGCATGTGGATTCAGTCCAAGGATGGCAATACGAGGCTTACGGATGTTAAAATCTTTACGGAGCGACTCCTCAAGTATCAATATTTTATCCGAAATCAGTGCAGTTGTGATTGTTTTTGCAACCTGATCTATCGGAATATGCTCGGTGACAACTCCGATACGGAGGTTTTCACCTACCATAAGCATCAGGTATGACGTAATCCCGAATTTTTCTGCCAGGTAACCTGTGTGCCCTGTAAATGGTTTTTGCGCTGCTTCCTGTACATTGTGTTTATTAACAGGGGCCGTAACCAATACATCGATAAGTCCATTTTTTAGATCTTCAACTGCTGAATCTATTGCTAGCAAAGCCATTTCGCCGGCTACAACAGTCGATTCGCCAAGATCAATTTTAATCTCTTTGTCCGTGAGGTTTATCAGGTTTACTTTTTTGGTTGATGCTTGATCCGCCGACCTGATAAGATTAAAACTAAAATCAGGAATATTCAACATTTTGCGATGGTACGAAGCGGCTTTGGATGTACCGTAAACAATAGGCGTAAATAGCTCAGTAATGCGCTGGTCGAGGCAGGTCTTGATAATTACCTCATAGCTTATGCTGTTAATATCACCGTGGGTTATGCCTACAGCAATTCTGTTTTCATTTTCAGAAGTTCGGATCATGCTTTTCCTGATTATTTCGCTTGCTGCAAAGATAAGCTTTTGGCGTCATTGTTTATTCTTATAGTTCAAATTGTTACTTTTGTTTACATAGAGCCGTATATTTGAACTTGAATTTATAATTTTAGTTGCAAATAAATTGCTTTTGTATTTAATTAACCTGATAGTTTTGAAGGGCCAGGTAGTAGTGCCAGATTTAATTTTGATCCAATTACTGCTTACCTTCATTCTGATTGCCGCTGATATGGTGCTATCCGAAAACTGTTCTAAGTCTATAATAAACTCTTTTTCAGTAAATTTTTATCCCGACACATTAGGCACCACATTTTTATCAATTTAACCGGTACGAACCTGACTCTCTGCACAATGAACACCTGTTTTTTCGTATGTGATCTCCATGGCCGGAAACCCTTGTACAAGGCTCTCCTGAAAGCTATTAAAAAGGAGAAACCGGATTTTGTATTTCTGGGAGGCGACTTGCTGCCAAACAGGAAAATGAATCAAATTGCAAAAACAGATGAGGAAAGTAGCTTTATTCCGGATTTTTTATTCCATGAATTTAACAGTCTGAAAGAATCAATGAAATGTGATTATCCGGATGTTTTCCTTATTCCGGGGAATGACGATCGCGCAATTATATACAATGCTGTTGCCGAAGGCGAAAAAGCCCACTTATGGCGCGACCTCCATAACCATTGCGTTGTTATTGGGAAATACCGGTTCTACGGGTATGGCTGTGTTCCTCCTACGCCGTTCCGACTGAAGGACTGGGAAAGATTTGATATGCTGCTCACTACGAACCCTGGTTGTATTTCTCCGGTCGATGGATATCACTCTTTGCCTCAGGGTCATGATGGTAAGAATACTACGATTTATAATGATCTTCAGGTCCTGACGAAAGATAATGGTCTTGAATTCGGCGTATTTCTGTTTCATTCGCCCCCATATCATACATTGCTCGATCAGGCTGCTATTCGAAATGAAAATGCTGAGTTTCCAAACTCATTCATACATGTCGGCAGTAAAGCAATCCGCAATCTGATTGAAGAAAAACAGCCATATATTACCCTGCACGGACATATTCATGAATCGACCCGCATTTCGGGGGAATGGAAACAGACATTAGGCCGCACTCTTTCAATTTCTGCCGCACATGATGGCCCGGAACTGTCTCTGGTAAAGTTTGATCTGAAGGACCCTTTCTCGGTAACACGAAGGTTAATTAAGGCGCCAAGTCTTTGATGTAAGATATAGTTTATGGATGAAAGGTGTTAAAAAACAAAACTCTTTAAACCCTTCAAACCCTTTCAACCCCCCAAATCCATTTTCGGGAATTCTTTAACAAAATCAAAAAGCAGGCGAACGCCAACTCCGGTTCCCCCAGCTGTTCTGTAACCATCACGTTTATCCAGGAAAGCAGGGCCTGCAATATCAAGGTGAATCCAGGGGTATTCAGTGAAGTGCTGTAAGAATTTTCCTGCTGTAATTGCTCCTGCAAAACGCCCTCCGACATTCTTGAGGTCAGCAATCTCCGACTTCAGCATTTCTTCATAATCATCCCAGAAAGGGAACTCGGCAATCCTCTCGCAAACATTGAAGCTTGATCGTACAAGTTGTGGAAAGTAATTTTCCGCCTTATTATGCATGCCGGCGATCCCTATATTGCCTAATGCAGCTTCAGCAGCTCCTGTTAGAGTAGCAACGTCGATTACACACAAAGGGTCATATTTTTTGGCATACGTTAAAGCATCTGCCAGGATCAACCTGCCTTCGGCATCAGTATTCAATACTTCTACCGTGGTTCCATCCATCATAGTGATAATATCCCCGGGAACATAGGCGTTTCCATCAGGTCTGTTGTCTGTTGCAGGTACCAGGGCTACTACATAAACCGGTAATTTTGCAAGAGCTATGGCATATAATGCTGAAGCCACAGCAGCAGCACCCGACATATCACATTTCATAGTGTCCATGGATGCAGTAGGTTTCAGACTTAATCCGCCTGTATCGTAAACCACTCCTTTTCCAACAAAAACAATCGGGTTAGCATTCACAGCGCCTTCGGGTTTGTATTCCATAATGCTGAAGGTAGGGGGATCGATGCTTCCAAAATTTACAGCCAGAAGCCCACCCATTTTCATGGCTTCAATCTTCTGCTTGTTAAGTATTTCAATCTTTATACCGGCTTCATTCGACATCTCTGTAAAATGAAATGCAAGCTTTTCAGCATTTAGAGTTAAGAGAGGTTCATTTACAAGTGACCGGCAGGTATATACAGCTTTACAGAGAATATTGAGTTCCGATATTTCTTTCTCCGAAATACCTCTGCTAAAAATCTCTATCTTTTGTAAACTCGATTCTTTTTCTACCCTGTCTTTGCGGTACTTCAGAAACTGGTAATTGCCCAGAGCCAGCCCTTCAGCAAAAGCCAGGGTTTCAACAGGCAATAAGCCGGTATCTATAATGCAAACCGTTTCTGACTTGTGGTCATTTAAGGTACTTAGTATACCTTCGCCGGTTTTCCTGCATTTCTCAAGTTCCTTTTCTTTGGTTGTTCCATTGTTTGATCCCAGTTTATAGACCACCGATATTTGTCCGAGCTTATTTATAGTTACTAAATTTCTATCCTTTTTAGCCAGCATAAGGGTAATATACTCAGTTTCCGGGCCATCGAAAGTTTCTCCTGGAATATCTGATATTGCAGATATAAGGTAAACGTTATTGCTTTTAAGATTGATGTCTGAAGTTTTTGTGATTTCTGGTTGCATTTATTAAGGTATTTAATAATTAGTTTAGATGTGAAACAAAAATGAATGACTTTATGATTTCGAAAACAAAATCAAATGTCCAAAATTTATTTTGAATTTGAACTGATTGTCCTGAAATTTTGATCTTTCACTCTGAAACTCTGGAACCTTGAAACTCTGAAACATTTTTTCACCCGCCCCAGGTTTCCCTGTCGAGGCTCCGATAATGGATAGCCTCAGCCAGATGTTCGGTTTTAATATCACTGCTGTTATCAAGATCGGCAATTGTGCGCGATACTTTCAGTATTCTGTCATATGCCCGGGCTGATAAGCTTAGTTTTTCCATAGCTGTCTTCAGCAAATCATGGCCTTCTTCAGTGATTATGCATATCTGCCTGAGCATTTTACTGCTCATTTGAGCATTGCAGTGTATATTCTTACTTTCTTTATATCTGTCTTCCTGCTTAAGTCTGGCAAGGGTAACCCTTTCACGGATAGTGGCACTTTTTTCTGACTGTCGCAAGCTTGTTAGTTCTCTGAAAGGCACAGGTACAACCTCAACATGTATATCAATGCGATCAAGTAGAGGTCCCGAAATTTTATTCAGGTATTTCTGCACGATTCCCGGTCCGCAAACGCAATCTTTTTCAGGATGATTATAGTAGCCGCAAGGACATGGGTTCATCGCTGCAATCAGCATGAAACTTGCCGGGTATGTAACCGAGAATTTTGCCCTCGAAATCGTAACAACTC
This sequence comes from uncultured Bacteroidales bacterium, assembly GCA_903822525.1. GTDB lineage: Bacteria > Bacteroidota > Bacteroidia > Bacteroidales > UBA4417 > UBA4417. Next base: position 37,669 of record CAIJPI010000180.1, read on the forward strand.
TATCTTCAAGGGGCTGCCGAAGTACTTCAAGAACTGTACGTTTAAACTCTGGCAGCTCATCCAGAAACAAAACTCCGTTATTGGCAAGTGAAATCTCACCAGGTTGAGGGTTTCCCCCACCACCTACAAGAGCAACGTCCGAGATGGTATGATGAGGACTCCGGAATGGCCGGATGCTGATGAGAGAAGCTTCCCGTTCCATTTTTCCGGCTACGGAATGGATTTTAGTTGTTTCCAATGCTTCGCGCAGATTAAGTGGCGGGAGAATAGAGGGAAGACGCTTGGCCAGCATCGTTTTACCTGCCCCGGGGGGACCTATCAGTATCACATTATGCCCGCCTGCAGCTGCAATTTCTAAAGCGCGTTTTATGTTTTCCTGCCCTTTTACATCCGAAAAATCAAATTCGTAATTATCCAGGTGCGAGTAAAATTCCTCACGGGTATTTATAATAACAGGTTCAATATGAAGGCTGCCTTCCAGAAACCGGATTACTTCATCAAGTGTGTTAATTCCGTAAACTTCAAGGTCGTTTACTATTGCAGCTTCTCGGGCATTAACAGCTGGCAGTATAAAGCCTTTGAATCCATTGTCGCGGGCTTCGATAGCAATGGGTAAGGCTCCTTTAATAGGTTGCAGGCTGCCATCAAGTGATAATTCGCCCATTATAATATATTTATCCAGATTATCTGTAATCAGTTGTTCCGAAGCAGCCAACAATCCAATAGCAATGGGTAAATCATAAGATGAGCCTTCTTTTCTGATATCAGCCGGGGCCATGTTTATAATAATCTTTTGCCTGGGGAACTTATACCCAATATTTCGCAAAGCTGCCTCAATACGCTGATGACTCTCCTTTACCGCATTGTCAGGAAGCCCTACCATCGAAAACTGAATACCTTGATCTACATTAACTTCAATGGTAATTGGTGTAGCACTGATCCCTTGTATTGCACACCCAAATGTTTTAAATAGCATATCTCAAAATTAATATCAGGATAAATGTACGTCAATTTCAATAATATGCCGAATCTGTATCAGAAAATTTGTAAAATTGTGATTACTTTGTCCGATTTAAAATTGATTTTTGAACTTTTTAGAAATTGAACCGTTCTACATTTAAACAACTAAAACATGTTACACAAACGAGAGGAAGATAACAACGAAATCAAATCCCCATGCCGGGGGGTGTGTACTCTTGACCATAAAGGAAAATGTGTAGGTTGTTTTCGCAAACTGGATGAAATCGCAAACTGGAGCGTATATAATGATTATCAGAGAAGTGAGATTTTAAAAATGGCTCAGCTACGTATGCAACTGCCAGAAATTTTTAACAGTTAAATCAAGAATTTATAGCATCCATATTTTAGTTCAACAGTTGATTCCCTCATTCTTTATCCTTCCCGATTTTCGTTGGTTTTATAATTAACCGTAGCGATTGATCATAGGTTACATAATTCCAAAACCAGTTAATAAAAATCAATAATCTGTTTTTTATTCCAACTATTGCCATCAAATGGACAAACATCCAGGTGAGCCAGGCAAAGAATCCATGAAACTTTACAAAAGGCAATTCAACAACAGCTAGATTGCGGCCAATGGTTGCCATTGATCCCTTGTTGAAATAACGGTATGGAACCATCGGTAGATTTTTATCCTTTCGCTTTAGATTCAAGGCCAGAAGTTTTGCTTGTTGGATAGCTGGTTGAGCCATCTGCGGATGACCCTCAGGGTATTTCTCTTCAAGCATCAACGCATTATCGCCTATTGCAAAAATGTCATTATATCCTTCAATCTGATTGAATGCATTTACTTTTATCCTATTTCCTTTTGTATAAATTTCGGGATCCAACCCTGGTATTTGCTTGCCTGAAACTCCTGCTGCCCAAACCATAGTTTTGGTCGGAATCTGAATGCTGTTATAAATACTGACTTTTCCCCCGTCATAATCACTAACCTGAGCATTACAAAGTACATTTACTCCCAGTTTTTGCAGATACTTTTCAGCTTGCCCTGCACTTTCTTGTGTCATGCCTGCTAAAACCCTGACTCCTGCTTCAATCAGGTAAATATTCATTTTTCTGAAATCAAGTTCCGGATAGTCTTTTGGAAGAATATACTTCTTCATTTCAGCAAGTGTCCCCGATACTTCAACCCCTGTCGGGCCACCTCCAACAACAACGATATTTAAAAGGGCCTGCTGCTTTTCTTCATCAGACTCGATCAGGGCATCTTCAAAGTTCTGTAAAATTGTGTTTCTTAAGAGTAAAGCTTCTGCTACTGATTTCATAGGTATAGCATTTTGTGCTATATGCTTCATCCCAAAGAAGTTGGTTGTAACACCCATAGCCAGTACAAGGATGTCGAAGTTTATGTTTCCGGATGAAGTTATTACTTCTTTTGCTGAATAATCTATGCTTAGAATTTCTGCAACTCTAATAATAACATTGTCAGAGCGCTGAAAGATTTTTCTTAAAGGGAATGAAATAGCACTTGGTTCAAGCCCTGCAGTAGCTACCTGGTAAAACAGAGGTTGAAACTGATGAAAGTTATTCTTGTCGATCAGAACTATCTGGAAGGTGCTGTTTGCAAGCTTGGATGCTAATTTTAATCCCGCAAAGCCGCCGCCGGCAATTAATATGCGTTTTTGCTGAGTGACTGGTATATTGAGTTGCATTTAGGGAAATTAGAAGTATAACTATTAAACAATCTAAATCTGTTATAGTTCTATCCCTGTTTTGTTAAACAATGGATAAACTTAATTCAGAAGAAAGCCATAAAAAAAATCCTGCATTTGCAGGATTTTTTTTATAAAAAGGGTGAAAGTACTTGATGTAACTTACCTCTGCTAGAACCTGAATCCTGAAGTAATACTAAAGACATTGCTTTTATACTTATTTTCAGATTTTGGTGCATCAGCATAGATATAATAATTATCATCCGATTGCATATGATTGTATGAGAAATCAAGAAAATAAAACTTTTCGCGTATTCCGATCCCTAACGAATAGCCCTGTCGCGAACCCAATCCGGTCATGACTTCACCTTTATAAGGAGACCCGTAAATGCTGTACCCTCCTCTAAAAGCAAATATTCCGGCTTTCCACTCAGTGCCAATTCTAAGATTATGCGCAGTGGTTAAACTGCTACGTATGGCGTTATTGGCATCCAGAAAGTCATCATTGGTTGCATGCAATCCGTTTAGCCTGGAAGTTGAATAGTCAATATACTCGTAATCAGCACTTAAAATGCCATTTTGCCCGAATATAAACGCTAAACTACCTAGTGCCCTCATCGGAGTTGTGAGCCGGTAATCATAAGTACCATCTTTTGAATCTGCAGTAAAACTGGTAGCATTGCTACTTGTTAAAGGCGGTTGATCGAAATAGGATGTCATAGAAGTGTTCCATGAGTCATTCATGTCAAAATAGGAGGTAGGAGTGTGAAATGCTCCCCCGATTCTGAAAAAAGCGACTGGTTTGTAAATAAAGCCAAATTTGAAATTAAATCCTGAACCTTTTGTATGAAGATATTCAGAGTATTCAAATGATTTTAAAAACGGGCTCAAGTTATTATTGTCTTTTTCTGTATGAACACTTTCCTGCTCATAATTAATATGAGGGAACCCAAAAGTGACACCGAAATAAAATTTATCCTCAAAATTTGACCCTGCACTTAAAGCGGTTTCAGTAGTTCCGCCCCTGGATTCAATCATTCTGGTTTGATACAGGCCTCCAAAGGGTAAGTCCGCCTGCCAGTAATTGTTAGTGTCCTGGAAAAGAAGATTTGCATCATATGCTACCCCTGCGCCAAATTGATAATAGCTTGAACTGAGATCCTCAGGATAAGGACCTGATTCGTTAGCATCAGAAAGGAAGTTTGTCATTAAGGAATTGTTATTATTCAATCCGTCAACGATCATTCTGTTATTGAACATTGCCATCCTGTTCATGCCAAATCCAAGTTGTATAAGTTTTAGGTGACTTCCATTGTTTTCATTCAGTTTTAATGACATTACATACCCGGCATTTGCAAGGTAAAGTGTATTACGGTAATCTTTGTTCGAACTGTTTATATAATCAGACTGTGTGTTGCTATTAGCAAAAGCAGGAGTTATAGTGAATTCAGTTTTGTGGTAAAGGCCAATTCCTGCAGGATTTTGGCTTAATGTTGAGAAATCAGCACCAACAGCCCCATATGCACCCGACATGCCTGTAAAACGGGCAGTTCCGCTGTAATTAATAAGTGAATAGCGAAGAGCATCATTTTCATTTTGTGCAAATAGACCAACCGATAATATGGCTGAAACAAATAATAAGAGTATTTTTTTCATGGCTTTTAATATTTCTTAAGTAAAAAAACCTGCAATCCAAAGGCATTGATTTGTTGCCGGAATGATTGCAGGTTTTCAAAGAATACTTGTCTTTTTAAATGAGTTATTTAGCGACGGCCGCCTGAACCTGATGATGTAGTGCGGCTTGAACCTGATGAGGAATTTCCGCTAGAATTAGAAGATGAACTCCTTGCAGGCGCATTACTGCTCCCTGAACCCGATGAACTACGAGAGGGTGAATAGCTTTCATTGGATCGCGCTGGAGCAGACGAATTTCCCCTTTGAGGAGCGGAATATGTGTTAGATCTATCAGGCTGGGTGCGAATGTTATTTCTTGGTATCTGATTGCCTTCGGATGAATTTGTAGGGCTTTGACGGTTGTAATTAGGTTGATTGTATGTCCTGTTCTCATTGCGTGAGGAAGGATTGCTGTTAGTTGAAGGGGCTATCCTCGAATTTTTCTGCTCATTACCTGATGACTGCACATTCCGGTACTTTGGTGAAGTATATTCCTGACCCGATCTTGGACGATTGTATTCAGGAGAAGTATATGTCTGAGTGCTTCGTTCATAGTTGGTCTTATTCCGGTTGTTATTTATTGTATTTTGATTATTCCGGTTTGGTGAAGAATACTGGAATTGTCGCTGAGTATTAGTAATGCCCTCACGCTGACTTGTATTGCCCGCACGGTTTACCCTGCCATCATTGTTGCTATTACCTGTATTTTGATTACGGGTAGTTGCTGCATTTGTCGTTCCAGCTGATGAGTTTCTTGAATCCTGAGAGATAGCAGTTTCTCTGGGTAAACTTCTGTTTGATCCAACAGTTGAAGTTTCTCTTGGAGTTGAACCGGCTGAAGTGCCTCGTTTCTCATCAATAACATTTCCACTACCCCGTCTGTTTTCAATCGTTGAATTAGGCCGTCCGGATAGTCTGGCTTCATATTTTTCGCCAAATGACCTGTTGTCAACGCGGGCTATGCTTCCGGAACTGCCAACCGAACCACGGTGTCCATAATAAAAGGAATTGCCATCATAGCTGTTGTAATATTGCCCATCATAATATCCGTTCCAATATCCATGGTTGTATCCGCTCCAATAACTGCCATAGCCATAATCCATGCCATAGCCATAACCATATCCGTAACTTCCGCCATAGCCCCAGCTATTATATGGATTCATATACCAAGGATTATATCCAAAAGAGAAGGATGGCCCCCACCAGTTATAGCCCATATAAATACTAGTGCCCCAGTTCCATGGATTTGAATCGTACCAGTATGAATTGGTATAATAGTCATCGTAATAATTATCATAACTGTATGGATTATGAAATCTCCTTAAACGAGCTGAATAAGCATAATCATAATAATCGTCATTATTATAATCATCCCTCAGGGTTGAATTGTTATCAGTTGTATATTGCTGATCCTCATTGTAATATAATGAATCAGGATTTCCATTTACGTCAGCAGATGCAACTTGATCCTGTTGCGACTGCGAAGGAACATCTCTGGTATAGGAGCTGAGATCCGTTTCAGGTGTTTTAACCACCATAGGGTGTTTCGCGCTTGGGGGTTGGTTTTTGGACGAATAATACACATCGTCATAATTCGTTGCCTGGTATTGTGTGGTGCATCCTGACATGACCAGCAAAACAGTTGCAAAGATTAAAATGTATTTCATGGTGGCCTCCTTTATGTTAAAGCTATTTATGAAGCTTGTTTAAATGCAGACAGTGCGATAATTTTTGTAAATTTGTTGCCTCTAAGAATACGTAAAAGCACAATTATCATACCACAATCAAAAAAATGGCAAAAGATTTCACTACACGAGAAGAGAATTATTCGCAATGGTATAATGAGCTGGTAATAAAGGCTGATCTGGCTGATAATTCAGCTGTTAGGGGATGTATGGTTATCAAGCCATATGGTTATGCCATATGGGAAAAAATTCAGAGAGTTCTTGATGATATGTTCAAGGAGACGGGTCATCAGAATGCTTACTTCCCTCTCTTTATACCAAAATCTTTTTTTAGCAAAGAAGCATCGCATGTTGAAGGCTTTGCCAAGGAGTGTGCTGTTGTGACTCATTACAGGTTAAAAAACTCTCCTGATGGGAAAGGCGTAATTGTGGATCCTGATGCAAAATTGGAAGAAGAACTCATAGTTCGTCCAACTTCTGAAACTATCATCTGGGATACATACCGCACATGGATTCAATCGTATCGTGATTTGCCTATCCTGGTTAACCAATGGGCTAATGTAGTCCGCTGGGAAATGAGGACCCGGTTATTTTTGCGTACTACAGAATTTTTATGGCAGGAAGGTCATACTGCCCATGCTACAGAAAATGAAGCTGTTGAGGAAACAGAGAAAATGATAAACGTGTATGCGGATTTTGCTGAGAAATGGATGGCGATGCCGGTTCTTAAAGGTATTAAGTCTCCCAACGAAAGGTTTGCAGGTGCTGTTGAGACATATTGTATTGAAGGGTTGATGCAGGATGGGAAGGCTCTACAGGCAGGAACATCTCATTTTCTTGGGCAGAATTTTGCTAAAGCTTTTGATGTACAATTTTTAAGTAAAGAGAATAAACTTGATTATGTTTGGGCTACATCCTGGGGAGTTTCTACGCGGCTTATGGGGGCACTTATTATGACTCATTCCGATGATCACGGATTAGTGCTACCACCAAAACTTGCTCCAATACAGGTCGTCATTATTCCTATATATAAGAGTGATGAGCAACTTGAATTGATTAGCGAAACTGTAAATGATATCGTAAAAAAGCTGAAAGCATTAGGTATTAGTGTTAAATATGATGACCGTAATACCCAGAAGCCAGGATGGAAATTTAATGAATATGAATTTAAAGGCGTTCCTATTCGATTAGCAATTGGTCCACGCGACCTTGAAAACGGTACAGTAGAAGTTGCACGTCGCGATACTCTTGAAAAGGCTGTTTATCAGATAATTGATATAGAACATAAAATAAGTCATTTGCTGGAGAGTATCCAGGAGAATCTTTACCAGAAAGCATTTGATTTCCGCGAAGAGAATACAAATAAAATTGATACCTGGGAAGAGTTTGTGAAACAACTTGATGGTAAGGGTGGTTTTATTTCAGCACATTGGGATGGCACATCTGAAACAGAACAACGGATTAAGGATGAAACTAAAGCTACAATACGCTTAATACCGATTGATGGGAAAATGGAGGAAGGGAAGTGCATACTTACCGGTAAGCCATCAAAACAAAGGGTAATATTTGCGAGGTCATATTAATATTCAGTACACAACAAATTCATGTCTTTGAAAGCCATAGGCGTTATTCCTGCCCGCTTTAATTCAAGCCGCTTCCCGGGTAAGCCGTTGATGATAATTGACGGTAAAAGTATGATCATGCGTGTATATGAACAGGCGTCGAAGAGCAATTCGCTTTCAAGAGTGATAGTTGCAACTGATGATGTGCGCATTTTCAATCATGTGAAAGAGAACGGGGGAGAGGTCATGATGACTTCTGAAATGCATGTTTCAGGAACATCGCGAATCGGGGAAGTTTTTGAGAATCTCACTGTCTCCGGCAATACAGAATTTGAGGTCATAGTTAATATTCAGGGAGATGAGCCCTTTATAAATCCTGCCCAGATAAATCTGGTAGTTTCTCTTTTTAGTGATTTGAAAGTTCAAATCGGAACCCTGATCACGGAAATAAAAGATGCCACGGATCTTTTTAATCCTAATATAATCAAAGTAGTTACGGATCATACAGGTAATACACAATACTTCAGCCGCTCACCCATTCCGTATTTGAGGGGAATTTCTCAGGATTCCTGGTTGGATAATCATCGTTATTTTAAGCATATTGGGCTATATGCTTTCAGGACATCCGTTTTCAGAGAAATTCTTAATCTTACATCTGCACCTTCAGAAATTGCGGAATCACTTGAGCAGTTAAGGTGGTTATACCATGGATACAGCATTAACACCGCTGTTACTGATATTGAGACTATTGGGATTGATACTCCTGAGGATTTGCTTAAACTTACTAACAATGCTTGATATTTCAGGGTTGATTGTATTATCTTAGCAGATTGAAAAGTTATAAAATCCAATGATAACAAGGCATATAACTGAATTACTGTTAGATCACGAATGTGTGATTGTTCCTGGGTTGGGAGGCTTTCTCAAAGCCTACAGTCCTGCAAGTATTCATCCGACAACTCATGAGTTCAGTCCACCTTCGGGATGTGTTGCTTTTAATGCCGGGCTTTCCGGTAATGATGGAATTCTGGCTAATTATATTGCATCTGTTAAGAACATTACGTATCGTGAAGCGATATCCGAAGTTAAGCAATGGGTTGAAGCATGTAATCACACAATTCAGAATGGAGAAAAAATTTCTCTTAGCGGCATAGGTGAACTGCTGCTGAATTCATCAGGAAGAATAGAATTTGTTCCTTCAAATCAAATTAATTTTAATGCTGATTCGTTTGGACTTCCTGTGTTCATTGCTAAAACTGTTGATCGGGGATCATTTAATTTAACTGAAGTACAGTCAGTAAAGCATTCGAAAAAATCTTCTCAATTACGCCGTTTAGTCCCTGAGACCCTGAAATGGGCAGCAGTACTGGCCCCTTTTATCGCTTTTGTATTATGGGGCACAATGAATGGTAATGTGATTGATAACTATGTTCATAATTATACAGGGATGTCATCTTGGGTGCGTTCAACACCTGGTAAAACTGTCCCTGCCCAAATAGCCACTCCTGCCAGATTATCAATTAAGGCAATCACTTCAGACAATGTGCAGCCTTATTTGAAAGAATTCTCGGATAAAAAATTGGCGGTTAATCCAGGTATTGCATCTTATGCCGAATTGGCAAAATGTGATATGTATATTAATGAAAAACAGTATATTGAATCAATCCATACGGCAATTTCCGAAAAGGTCTATCATGTAATTGGAGGAGCTTTCCGTGATCAGGATAATGCAATAAAACTTATCAGTATTTTGGAAAAGCAGGGATATCCTGCATCCATAGTTGATACTACTCCTGGTGGGCTTTATGTTGTCAGCATGAAAGGGTTTGACAACTACAACGAAGCAACTACGAAATTGGGTGAGATTAAGAAAAATGGATTTGCTGCTTCCTGGATACTAAAGAAGAATAAAGGATAAAGTAACCAGGTATAATTTCACTTCAATAATCTTTTTACAGACTAACAAATACACTTCTAACCTTGGCTAAGAGGAAACTTCAGCGTTTTGCTGAAAATGAAACTTTTAATCATTTTTTTCAACCCGGTTGGGAAGAACTTTCCGCCGGATTTTCTTTACACGGGAAATGGAATTCTGATTTCTTTCGCAATTATAACCCAGTTATTATTGAAGTTGGATGTGGTAAAGGTGAATATACTGTAGAACTGGCAAAAAAATACACTACTAAGAATTTCATTGGAATCGATAAGAAAGGTGCCCGCATGTGGAGAGGCGCCAAGACAAGCGATGAAGAAAAACACTCCAATGTTGCTTTCGTCAGAGTGCGTGCTGAAAATATCTGCAAAGTATTCGGTGAGGCCGAGGTAGATGAAATATGGATTACATTCCCTGAGCCCCAGCCTAATAGCCCCCGGCATAGCAAACGATTCACATCCCCTGAATTTATAGAGCGATTTAAGAAAATACTAAAACCTGGAGGAATTATCCATCTTAAAACGGATAATGACATGTTCTATGATTATACACTTGATGTGATAAATGAGAATGGGCATATCCTCTTGTACAATAATAACAATCTGTACCTGCATCCGGATGAGCCGGAAGTAAAAGATGTAGTGGATGTGCAAACGCATTATGAAAAAATATGGCTTGAACAGGGCCTCACAATCAAGTATCTCAGATTTAAGCTTAAGGAAGATTAACTTTCTGCTATTTAGTTATTCTTCTGGTTCTGATAATTACTTTGCCGGGAATAATTGTTACTGATTTGTCATTGCTTTTGAATACAGAAATCTCATTTTTCGAAAAAGTGTATGCTGTTGTAGAACTTATCCCCTACGGCAGAGCAACTTCTTATGGTGCTATTGCACGATATTTAGGTTCGGGAGGCTCGTCGAGGATGGTGGGCTGGGCCATGAATGCATCACATCAGAAGTTGCAAAGCATTCCTGCGCACCGTGTTGTAAATAGAAATGGGCTGCTTACCGGGAAACGTCACTTTGGCGGACCATCAACCATGCAGCAACTTATTGAAAGTGAAGGCATTGTTGTAAAGGACGATCAGATTATTGATTTTCAGAATATCTTCTGGGATCCATTAAAAGAATTGGGGCTTTGAGATAGAAGTATATTTTTTAAATTATTAGAGGATTCCAATACTAATTCAGATTTTAATATTTGAGCAGTAAGATTTGGCCAATATATATGGCTGTTCATTAGTTTGTTTTTTAAGAATCAGCAAGGTAATTTTCTTTATTCCTGTGGAATTCAGCTTGTGTCAGAATGTATTTGTATTCAAATGTGCTTAACCGTTTTCGAATATTTCCTGCGAATTCGCGATATGCTCCCGCATTGCACACATAATTATTCCTGTTTTCAAAAAAACAAATCATTTCAAAGCTATAGAATGCATTGCCTGGTTCTCTGAAAATCAAAATATTTATACTGTGACTTCTGTTTCAGGAAGATTCAATCAAAACCATAATTTGTTATTTTCTTGTTTTTATACCCCGGAAAATTTACACATACCCTTTATCTGCGATTTGTTTAAAGCAATTGTCGAAAATGAGTATAAAGAAATTATAAAACAATTTCTTTGAAAAAGGGTATAAACAATATTTCATGATCAGAGCTGAAATGCTGATATGAAATGTATTTGCAAATATTCTTTTCTCTCCTGCCATTCTATTTTGAAGTAAGAACAGAGCGGATATATAATTAAAGGTAATTATGGAAATATTCTGATTTTTCTTATCAAGAAGTAAATAGTTTTAAATGGCAAAATATTTTAAAAAATAAAAATATTAAGCTTAGACGATAAAAATGGCAGTATAATTTAAAATAAGTATAAAAAAAATTAGAAATGGGCAAAAAAATAGGGGGTAGAACTAAAATAAATATTAAATTTGCGAACTAATATTAAATCTGAATATATTATGGCAACTTTAAGATTCAAGGCATTGGAAGATGCACTTAAGAGAAGACCGGTCGAAATAAAAGCTCCCGGTGAAAAAATTTCTGATTATTTTGGTTTGAATGTTTTTGACCGGGTCAAGATGGAAAAGTACCTTCCGAAGGATGCTAATAAAGCCGTAATTGATGCCATTGACCATGGTAAGCGGATTGATATGAAGTTAGCAGACCAGATTGCAATGGGGATGAAGAGTTGGGCAATGAGTCTTGGCGCCACGCATTATACACATTGGTTTCAGCCGCTAACAGAAAGTACTGCGGAAAAACACGATACTTTTACGATGCCAACCGGGCGAGGTACTGCCATTGAGGTATTCTCAGGTGAGCTTTTAGTGCAGCAGGAGCCTGATGCTTCGAGTTTTCCAAGCGGGGGCATACGTAATACTTTTGAGGCCCGTGGCTATACTGCCTGGGATCCTTCTTCGCCAGCATTTGTGCTGGAAGATACATTGATTATACCTACAATTTTTATTTCTTATACAGGTGAAGCGCTGGATTATAAAACTCCTTTATTGAAAGCATTGCATTATCTGGATAAGGCAGCCGTGGAGGTTTGCCAGTATTTTGACAAAGATGTTACAAGAGTAAACAGCAATCTGGGTTGGGAACAGGAATATTTTCTGGTTGACGAAGCTGTTTTTAATGCCCGTCCTGATCTGGTGCTTACCGAACGTACTCTGATGGGACATGCATCAGCTAAGAATCAGCAGCTGGAGGATCAGTACTTTGGACAGATACCAAGCAGAGTTTTGGCATTTATGAAGGACCTTGAGTATGAAGCATATAAACTTGGGATTCCGGTTAAGACACGTCACAATGAAGTGGCGCCGAACCAATATGAGTTAGCTCCAATTTATGAAGAAACTAACCTGGCAAATGATCATAATCTGTTATTAATGATGATTATGCGGAAAGTGGCTGGTCGTCACAGTTTTAAAGTGCTGCTTCATGAGAAACCTTTCTCAGGCATTAACGGTTCGGGGAAACACAATAACTGGTCGGTTTCAACTAATACCGGAGTAAATTTATTGTCGCCGGGAAAAACTCCAAGGTTAAACCTGCAGTTCCTCACTTTCCTGATCAATACACTTGCTGCAGTTTATAAGCATAATGCATTGCTAAAAGCCTCCATAGCATCGCCTGGCAACCAGCACCGACTAGGTGCTAATGAAGCCCCTCCTGCTATTATTTCGGCATTTCTTGGTCAGCAACTGACAAAAATGTTAGATGAGATTGAGCAAAGAGTTACTGATGAAAAGATGTCGCCGGAAGAAAAAACTGCTATTAAGCTTGATATTGGGAAGATCCCTGAAATATTACTGGATAATACAGATCGTAACCGGACTTCTCCATTTGCATTTACCGGAAACCGATTCGAATTCCGCGCTGTTGGATCATCCGCAAATTGTGCATCGGCAATGATTCCGTTGAATACTGCACTTGCTGTTCAACTAGTTGATTTTAAAACAGAAGTGGATGCAATTATTGAAAAAGGAGTAAAAAAGGATGAAGCGATATTACAGGTTCTCCGCAGGTTGATAAAAAAATCGAAACCCATACGGTATGATGGTAATGGATACAGTGACGAATGGAAAGTTGAGGCTGCAAAACGCGGACTTGATTGTGAAGCCATAGTGCCACTCATTTATGATGCATATTTAACTCCGCAAACACGCGAGCTTTTCAAGCGTGCAAATGTGTACACTGATATTGAGATGGAAGCCCGTACCGAAGTTCGGCATGAATTGTATTCGAAAAAAATACAAATTGAAGCACGGGTATTAAGTGATCTGGCAATGAATCATATTCTGCCAACCGTAATTGAATACCAGGCCATGCTCATCAACAGCACACAAGGGCTGAAAAATCTTTACAGTGAGGAAGAATATAAAATACTTGCTTCGAGAAGACTGAAACTGATAAAAGAAATTTCGGATCATGTTGAGATTATTGAAAACAAAGTGAGCGAAATGATTGAAGCCAGAAAACAGGCGAATACAATTGAAGATGCACGGGAAAAGTCGTTGGCATATGCAACAATTATTTTTCCTTACTTCGATGATATACGTTACCATATTGATAAACTTGAACTTATTGTTGATAACGAGAAATGGCCTTTACCAAAATATCGTGAGTTGTTGTTTATCCGGTAATTATAATAAGTTTAAGTCTTCGTATTTATTCTGATTCTATACCCCTTATCCGGTTGATCTTTCATGCCGGTGAGGGGGTTTTTGTGATTAGACCCAAATCGCACGATTAGAGACTAGGCCGGATATTTGTGTATAATGGTTTGCTATTTTGATTATTAAACGGGACTTCCAGCCCGATTTTTATTTTTGACACTCATCTTTCGGCTTATACTAAATTTCTTAAAACAATGCAGGCTTGCCAGACAGAAGGCAAATGGTAATTTAATGGATATACTGACACACTTGCCTTAGTTTATTCTTCAATTTATTTCATTGATTTTTTTATTTTTCAGGCTATAATTATTTTCAATTAGCAAGTGTATATCATTAATTAAATTATCTTTACGCATTCTAAATAAAAATAAGAAAAATAACTAATGGAAATTACTAAAGATCAGATAATCAATGCATTAAAAACTGTTCTTGATCCTGATTTACATAAAGATGTGGTATCGTTGGGGATGATTGAGGATATTGAAATTAGCGGTAAGAAAGTTAATTTCAAGCTGGTGCTTACCACACCGGCCTGCCCCATGAAAGAGAAGATGAAAAGTGACTGTATAAAGGCTATTCAATCGAGGGTAGATCCATATGCTGAAGTTACTGTTGAATTGTCGTCACGCACCACCACACGCCGGAAAAATGACGATACTATGCTGAAAGGTGTAAAGAATATCATTGCGGTAGTTTCAGGAAAAGGGGGAGTAGGCAAATCGACTGTTTCGGCTAACCTGGCAGTAGCATTGTCGCAGTTAGGCGCAAAGGTTGGATTACTTGATGCAGATATTTATGGGCCTTCGGTTCCTATTATGTTTGACCTGGTGGATGCACATCCAAAAGCCCGCGAAGAAGATGGCAGGACTATACTTGAGCCTATTGAGAAATACGGAATAAAGTTATTGTCAATTGGATTTTTTGTTGATCCTAATAAAGCATTGGTGTGGAGAGGTCCGATGGCATCCAATTATTTTACACAGATGCTTACCGGCGGCGACTGGGGGGAACTCGACTATCTGGTAATCGATATGCCACCAGGAACCGGCGATATTCATTTAACATTGGTTCAGACTGTTCCGGTGACTGGTGCTGCAATTGTTACCACACCTCAGGATGTAGCACTTGCTGATGCACGCAAGGCATACAATATGTTTACTACAGATAGTGTCAAAGTGCCTGTATTGGGTCTAGTTGAAAATATGGCCTGGTTTACTCCAGCCGAGTTACCCGATAATAAATACTATATTTTTGGGAAAGAAGGCGGGAAACGTTTTGCTGAAGAGATCGGAGTGCCGCTGCTCGGACAAATACCACTGGTGCAGAGCATATGTGAGTCGGGAGATAGTGGTAGCCCAGTAGCAACGATGGATGAAACCTCTCCTGTTGCCCTTGCGTTCCGTTCGTTAGCTGAATCCATAGCACAGCAGATTGCAATAAGGAATGCAACTATTGAACCTACTCAGGTAGTTGAAATAAAATCGTAGGATTTTAGCATCTAGAGTATAATTAACCAAAGTACTATACAAACAACCAATTAAAACAAAGCAAATGTCAGAATTAGAAACCAAAGTCCGTAATGTAATTGAACAGATCCGTCCTTATCTGCAGGCTGACGGAGGGGATATCAGTTTTGTGGAACTTACAGGTGATAATGTGGTAAATGTTGAGCTACAGGGAGCCTGCGGTTCATGCCCTTTCAGCAGGATGACATTAAAGAACGGCGTTGAAGATGCAATGCGAAAAGCCCTGCCGGAAATCAAATCGGTAGAAGCAATAAATTTGTAAAAACAGTTTCAGTCTAAATGCTTTTTGGAAACTGACAGATTTTTATCTGATGATGGTGTGCGTCTTGTAAGAAGGTGCACACCATTTTTATTGGGTCGAATGATACTTTTAAAACTCATTATGCATGATTGATGCTGGTTTTTCGAAAGAGCAATTGATTAACCAAATCTTGTTTTGTAACTATTCACGCTAATTAAGCCACAGATTATCTTCGGTGAGATCGCTTCGCTAAGTTCACAGATTATTAGTGCTGAGTATTATGTTTTAAAAGCAATAATTTCACTGATTTATAATATTTCAACTGCCAAAGGCAGTTGAAATATTATAATTAAATCTGTGAATCTGTGGCATTTATACATTTTAATGCTATTTGATTCGGGGCTGAGTAGTTACCTTGTTTTTAATTATTTGGGGAAAGAAAGAGTATAATAAGAAGAGTTCCAGATTGCCTGCCGAATACCAATTACAGTACAAGGAATTGAAAGAAAGTCTTGTGATAGTAAACAGAGGTAGATGTATTCCCTTCTATGCCAGATACCTTCCAACGATCGGCATCCTGCGTCCCTGTCCAAATGCCTTGGGCGAAACACGCAAGATTGGTGGTGTCTGGTGCCGTTTCCACTCGTTAGTATTTACCATGCGCAACACGCGCTTTACAATAGCCTCGTCAAAACCTGATTCAAGAAGGTCGGCAGGACTCTTTCTCATTTCGATATAATTATATAATATTTTGTCGAGAATATCATAATCAGGAAGTGAATCGCTGTCCTTCTGGCCAGGGCGGAGTTCCGCCGAAGGTGGTTTTACAATACTGTTAGTCGGTATAATTTCCTTTTCGCGATTGATAAAATGGGCCAGTTCATACACTTCAGTCTTATAAACATCGCCAAGCACCGAAATGCCACCACACATATCGCCGTATAAAGTGCCGTAACCAACTGCAGCTTCACTTTTGTTGGAGGTATTCAATAAAATGTATCCGAATTTATTGGCTAATGCCATGAGTAATATCGCTCTTACACGCGCCTGTATATTTTCTTCGGCCACACTGAAAGGAAGCTCTTTAAAATAGGGAAGAAGCGAATCATGTAAAGTGTTGTATCCTTCGGCTATGCTGATTGTGTCGTATTTGCAGTCCAGATTTTTGGCCAAAGTAACTGCATCGCTAATAGAATGATCAGAAGAATACTCTGAAGGTAAGAGCACTGCATATACATTCTTGTTACCCAGTGCTTCAGAAGCCAGGGCAAGTGTAACTGCTGAATCAATTCCACCGGATAAACCAAGTATAGCTTTCGAAAAACCCATTTTAGCAAAATAATCCCTTATTCCCATCACCAGGGCATCATGGATCAAGCCGGCTTTGGATGAATTTTTACTTTTTACAGTCAATTCAGACGTTAATGTTTTTTGCTCGGGATCGAAATCCACTGTGCATATATCTTCGTCGAATGCTTTGCATGATGCCACCTGATTGCTTCCGCTGTCAAGAACACAGGAATTACCATCGAACAGTAACTCGGTTTGAGCACCAACCTGATTCACATACACAAGAGGAATTTTATACTGTGATGTATTTGCCCTGAGGATTTCGAGTCTTGTTTTTTGTTGGTCGTAATTGAATGGTGAAGCAGCGATGTTGATCATGATGTCAGGATTCTGAGCAGCCAATACATCCATAGGGTTCGAAATGTAAAGCGGGTCAGGGACGAGGTTCCAGATGTCTTCGCAAATGGTGAGTGCTATTTTTACTCCTTTAAAAGTGATACATTCATAGTTGCGGTTTGGTTCAAAGTACCGGTATTCGTCAAAAATATCATATGTGGGCAGTAAGGCTTTGTGTGCCAGTGACTGCACTTTGCCGTCGGCCAGCAACCATGCAGAATTGAAAAGGTTTTTCCCTTTACTGTCAGGGTTACGTGAAGGAGCTCCGACAATTGCTCCTATATCAGTACAATGTGCTGCAATGGTATCAATAGCTGAATGGCTTTTCTGAATGAAGTCGTCAAATTCGAGGAAATCGCGTGGAGGGTAGCCACAAACTGAGAGTTCAGCAAATACTACCAGATCAGCACCCTTAAGCCTGCATGTTTGAATTGTTTCGATAATTTTGGCCGTATTAAGGTCGAAATCACCAATGGTATAATTAAGTTGAGCAAGAGCAATTCGCATGATTTAGCTTTTACCGAAGATTAGATCCAGAAGTATGATAGCCGAACAGGGAAAAGACGAATATTGTTTTAGAACAGGACTGAAACAGCCATTTCAAAAAAATTGGGGACTGCTTTTTCCTGAACAGATGGATCGGTCGTATTTTTACTTTTCAGAATATTAGTGAATCCATTATTGAAAGTCAGCTCTACTCCTAATTTTGGACCGTTATTTATCTCGTATTCAGCGCCCAGGCCAACAATGAGGGATTCGCGGGCAAAGGTCACTTTATCGTAATTGCTTTTTACGCTGCTTATAGTCGTACCATCAGAGGCAATAAACTCATCCGTTTTTTTTGATCCTATTTTGAAAGCAGTGCCAAGACCGATCCTTCCGAAATATCTCATTCCGTTAATAGGATTTGTGCGCATTTTTAGGGTCAGGGGTATTTCAATATATTTCAAGAAATAATTCCTGTTCATAGTTCCGGTATCTCCATCCTGAACTTCAGGGAATGTTAATTTTCCGCCATTGAAGAGCATATTAAAGCCTGAGGCTATACTATGGTTTTCGGTAAAGTTGAATTCTGAGATGAATCCCCATGAAAATCCTGCTTTAACTCCGTTACCAGTGTAAATGTCAACATTGGGCTTTATCCAGGCTATTTGCGGTGCTGCCTTCAGACCAAAGTAATAAGCCGGGAATTGCGCATTTGCTGCAAGAGTGGTTATCGATAACAGAAATAATAATGTTATTTTTGTTCTCATATTTTTATTTTGAATAAGATTGATAATTATAGGCAAAGATCGGTCAAATAAGTTTTGCAGTTAATATTTTTTTTATTTTCATAATTGAATAAAAAATACTTTATAACTGCCTGAAATACTAACTGAGATGATAGAGCGTTCTATTCTGGTAAAAATCTGAGATATGAAAAAACTACTTCTTGTTTTATTGATTTTAGCTTTTGGCCCTTTGGGGAAGGCTCAGGGTATTTTGAGTCTGGGTCCGAAAATCGGGTTTAACTCCAATACATTGACCGAGAATTTAGACTCGATTCATGCCGGGATTAAAAATTCTTTCCAGATAGGAGCTTTTGTGCGCGTAGGTTCTAAAGTATACCTGCAGCCGGAAGTAAACTACCAGCTTGTAAGCGGAACCCTGAATAAAAGTTTAGGATCGCTTGTTCTGCAGCAGGATATTACCATTAAAACAATTAAAGTCCCTGCATTAATCGGGGTTAAGCTGATAAATAAGGGGCCTTTCAATCTGCGGGTAATGGCTGGTCCAACCTTCACTTATCTGTTTGATAAAAAGCTTGATCCTTCAAAGATGAATGAGCTATGGCCTATTCAGTCGGTGGATGATTTAAAAAGCAGCATCTGGTCGGTTCAGATGGGAGCAGGGCTTGACGTGCTTTTTATGACGTTGGATGTCCGATATGAACTAGGGGTGGAGAATATGTATAACGGGAGCAGTTCCTTTGATTTGAAGAATAATACGTTTAATGTCAGCCTTGGAATAAAACTGCTTTAAGAAGCAGCACGAATAATAACCTGTATTTATGAGTAAAACTTTTTTGCGCAGATATTTCATTCTATCGCCTTTTATTATACTGATCACATTTTATTCGTGCGGAAACCGTAATCCGGATGTTGCAATGCCCTTGCAGGCGGAGGCCAGTGCACCGGAAGGTAAAATTGTTATAAAACGTTACGAAAAAGCGCTTTTCGGGCTTGATAAAAAACACCTCAGAGGAGGTATGGCTTCATTGTACCCAGATTTTTCTTTTTTTCTGGGAGGCCAGTGGCAGGATACAATGAATATGCTCAGGATTTATAACTTCCTGAATGATCCGAATATAAAAGAGTTGTATGAGCTGACAGTGAAGAAGTACCCGGATGTTTCGTTTCTTGAGAATGATCTTACAGATGCATTTGCCCGTTTCAGACAAGCGTATCCCGGGAAACCGCTTCCACAGGTGTATACGTATGTTTCGGGGCTCGACATCGACAACCCGGTATATTATTCTGATACTGCAATGGCCATAGGGCTGGATATTTTCCTGGGTAGCGATGTGTTGGCATACCCTAAAGCCGGTATTCCAAAATATAAAACCGATCGTTTTACTTCTGACCATATTTTACCGCAGTGTATGCTATCAGTTTCGGACAATATTATCAGGGTAGATGAGAAGCGCAATTTATTGCTGGATCAGATGATTGCAGCGGGGAAGGCACTTTATTTTCTCGATGTTACCTTGCCGGAAGTAAAGGATGAATATAAGATCGGGTATACTGCAGGCCAGCTGGCATGGAGTCAAAAAAACGAAAGTGAGATATGGGCCTTTGTTATTGAACATCAATTGCTTTTTTCATCTGATCCTCAAGGCATTTCGAAGATGATGACTGACGGACCATTTACGTCAGGATTTGCCGCTGAGTCGCCGGGCAGACTTGGAGCATATATGGGTTGGCAGATAGTAAGGGCTTATATGAAAGAAGCGGACGGCATAACACTAAAACAGTTAATGGAAAATACCGATGCCCAACATATTTTAAAAGTATCGCAATTTAAACCTGGGAAGGAATAGTTAGCTTAATATTTTTTCGGGAAATTGGTTTTGCTGTTGTATTTTTATTTGTCTTTTATCCGACTCAGGCCCGCCTGGGCTTTATTGCTGATACTAAACTTATATTCCTCGAAATCCATAGCCAATACTTTTGTGTAATACTGCCGCGCTTTTACAAATTCATTTTGTTTTTCATAGATAGTGCCAAGTTGCAGGGATGCATTGGCTGCATAATAATATGGTGATGTTTCACCGTTTCTGATGGTCTCTTTATAGCTGTTTATTGCCTCATCTGTTTTGCCCCAGTTATGGTAAATGCGTCCGAGCCTATAGGTATATTCGAGATCGTTTTTTTTATTGGATGTCTTA
Organism: uncultured Bacteroidales bacterium; assembly: GCA_903822525.1. Classification (GTDB taxonomy): domain Bacteria; phylum Bacteroidota; class Bacteroidia; order Bacteroidales; family UBA4417; genus UBA4417. The sequence goes on from CAIJPI010000180.1 coordinate 58,262, forward strand.
TATGCCAATAGTTCCTGTTTAGCACGGGCATAATAGCCGCCATCAAAAAGCAGGCGTGCTTTCAGCAATGACAAATCAGGTTTAATTGCTTTTTGCGCAAACAGGAGCGCTTCCTTGTCATTGTCAACCTGGTTGTTGCCCCTGAGTTTGATGCGTTCAACATACATATTGTATTGCTGCGGCTTATTTTGGATGAGATAATGCCATGCGAGATGCATGTAAGCTGAGCGGATATAATTTTTTCCTTTAAAACTTCCAAGGAAGTCAAGCAATGGATAACAAGCATCGGGATCAAGGCGGTTGAGCTTTGCTATGCCAAGCATATAATTAAGGTAATGAAAAGGATATCGGTCGGCTGAGCGCGGGCAATATGTGAGCAGGTCGATTGCTTTCTCATTTTCACCTGCTCTTGTATAGACATTTGCAAAAGCGTAAATAAGTATAGGACTATCGTTAAGTAATGGTTTAAACGAAGTGGTATTGATCTTATTCACCAGATCGATTGCTGCGGATGCATCAGGTGATGTATTAAGGGTAACAAAAGTCAGAAGAAAGGTTGTTTCAGGTAACAGGAAATGAAGTTTAGCATCGGAAGCAACCTGCAGATAAGCTTCTTTAATTTCCGCATTTCCTTCAGGTATAGTGCCTTCGAAGCTGAGAGAGCGGGTTGCCCAGCGATATTTTGCCGGAACGGTTCCAATAAGCGAATGTAATATTCCCAGACCGGCTTTGTTCATGACAAAACCAGGATATTTTTTCTGGTTTTCGGTAAGTAGCCGGTAGGCTTTGCTTATATCAAGCCCAGCATTCACATATTCCCCAAATTTAATTCGTGCAAAACCAGACTGCAAGTATATCAAGGACTGGCTGTAGAGGAACCAGGGTGAATTCTGTCCCTCGGCTGCAAGTTTCTGAAGTCGTGTGTCTTTGTTATTTTGTAAGCGGATAAAGTCTTTCTCATCTTCACCTATCAGCACTTTCAGGAAGTCGATGTAGTTTTCGATTATATATGGAACCTGATTTTCGGGATTAAGCTTCTTTTCAGTTTGCATCCTTGTGTTTGCCAGGTTCAGCCTGAGGCACATCACATCGGAGTAAGCCAGTTTGCAGTTTTCGTTAAATGTAAATGCTGCTTCAGTCGTTGAAGAAACTATTAGGATAAAGAAAAGTGCGACTACAAGCTTCATTTGATTTTAAAGGGAATAAGAATACGTTTTGAGAAATACAAAAATCCGAAATATTAGTACATCAAACGCTGGTTCGGGGAATAAAAAAAAGCCGGTCAGAAATTAACCGGCTTTCCACAAAAAGAAAATATTTTTAAAGGCTTAGTGAATCAGCCAGTTCTTTATCGACCAGAATGCGGCCGCAAAATTCGCAAACAATTATTTTCTTATGCAATTTTATGTCGAGCTGACGTTGCGGAGGGATATAGCTGAAACAGCCACCGCAGGCATCGCGTTCAACCGGTACAACAGCCAGTCCATTGCGTGCATTTTTACGGATACGTTTGTAGGCAATCAACAACCTTTCTTCGATCATCCTTTGTTGTTGCTCCGATTTATGATTCAGTTCTTTTTCCTCGAGTTCAGTTTCGGCAACAATATCGGTGAGTTCGCTGCGCTTGGCTTCCATGTCGTTGCGGCGGTCGCTGAGTTCGTGCTGCGCATTTTCTACTTCTTCCTTATTCATAGTAAGCTGAGTGCTGAATTCGCGGATGCGTTTTTCGGCTAATTGTATTTCCAGGTTCTGGAACTCAATTTCCTTGGTAAGGGCATCATATTCGCGATTGTTACGCACGTTGTTCTGTTGTTCCTCGTAACGTTTGATAAGTCCCTGGCTTTCTTTAATGGCCAGATTTTTATCAGCAATCTGCTTTTCGAGCATTTCAATTTCCTGAATATAGTTGTCGATGCGGGTTTCGAGTCCTGCAACTTCATCTTCAAGGTCTTCTACTTCAAGAGGCAGTTCACCACGAACAATTTTTATACGATCGATTTTTGAATCATTTTGCTGGAGAGTATATAAGGCAAATAATTTTTTCTCGATCGAAATTTCTGTTTCATCCTTTCCATGCTCAACCGGAGCAGGAATTTCGATGGTTTCAGTTTTTCCGATAGCACTTGCAGCCTTATTGTTCTCTTCTCCGATTGTTTCAGCTGGTTTAGCAACACTTTTTGCCATAGCAGATTATGATGTTTTATGTTGATTTACAAATAATTAACCGGATTGGTGTTGGTTCCGGAAATAAAGAGTGCAAAAGTAGTAAATTTTTTCTTTAATAAGGTATAAATCAGTTCTTTTGTAAATTGTTCGCTTTCATAGTGCCCGATATCGGCTAATATCATCTTATTTTCAGGTATAAAGAAGTCATGATACTTGATGTCTCCAGTCATGTAAATATCAGCCCCACAGGATATTGCGTCATTAACCAGGAAGCTGCCAGATCCACCACAAACAGCAATTTTTTGAATTTTTTTATTTTTTAGTAGTGTATGTCGGATGCATCCGATTTGAAGATTTTTTTTCACATGGATTAAAAATTCCTGTGCATCAACTGCTTCAGGAAGAGTTCCAATCATACCAGCGCCAATACGGGGGTGTATATTTGAGAGTGGGTAGATGTCGTAAGCAACTTCTTCGTAAGGATGTGCCTGTTTAAGTGCGCGAATGATATTGTTTTCGAGATAAGCAGGAAAGATAGTTTCGATGCGCATTTCTGCTTCAGTATGCAATTCTCCTTGTATCCCAACAAATGGGTTTGTGCCGTGGAGTGCTCTGAAAGTTCCTTCACCAGGGCTACTATAGCTGCAAAAGTCGTAGTTTCCGATTTGTCCTGCGCCTGCTTTTAAAATAGCTTCACGAACTGCTTCGGAATGCGAACCCGGGCAAAAGGTAACCAGTTTTCGGAGTTTATCGGGCACAGGCCGTAAAATCTCAGCATTTAAAATGCCAAGTTTTGCACAGAGTAAACGGTTGACTCCTTCGAAATGATTGTCGAGGTTTGTGTGCAGGGCAAACACTGCAATATTTTCCTTTATGGCTCTAATCACCATCCGCTGGGTATCATTGCGTCCTGTCAAGCTTTTAATACCGGTAAAAATGAGGGGGTGATGCGATAAAATAAGGTTGCAGTTTTTTTTGATAGCCTCGTCCATTATTTCGTCAGTAATATCGAGACAAATCAATATTCCTGTAATATCGCCTTCAGCATTGCCAATCAGCAATCCGCAATTGTCATAATTTTCCTGGAGAGCTGGTGGAATTTCAGAATTCAGATAGGATATAATTTCGGATAAAATCATGCTTCAGGCCAGTTTATGCGACGAAAGCGTAAAATTAATAAAAAGCAGGGTTCGTACAACTGCATGAGAATGTTTATAGGGTAAATTGTAATTATTTATTGATGGCTCTTGGGGTGCCTTGACGGGTTTTATACAATATAACAATTCTTAGGTTAGAAATTGTCCGATTCAGTCCAAAATTATAGTATCTTTATCACGTGGAAGCTTTAAAGATATTACTTTTTCCTCTTGCAGTACTTTATGGCCTTTTTGTTAAAGGTCGTAATTTATTATTTGATATCAGGGTACTTCCTTCCGAAAAATTTCCAATTCCGGTTATTTCAGTGGGAAACCTGATAGCAGGTGGTTCGGGCAAAACCCCGATGGTAGAATATATAATCCGCATGTTTGGCAATTCAGGCAGGATTTCAACATTAAGCCGGGGATACAAAAGAAAAACAAAGGGGTATAGACTGGCCGGCGAAAATGAAACTGTTGATACTTTAGGTGATGAGCCGATGCAGTATCTTGAGAAATTCGGGAATATACATGTTGCCGTTTGTGAGCGCCGAAAAGAAGGAATCAAGAACCTGATGAGAGATATTCCTGATCTTGATGCAGTTATACTGGATGATGCGTTCCAGCACAGGTACGTTCAGCCTGAATTATCAATCCTTGTGACCGATTATTTTAAGCTTTTTACCAAGGATTGGTTGTTGCCATACGGAAGGCTTCGCGAACATATTTCAGGCAGAAAGCGTGCTGATATTATTGTGGTAACGAAAACGCCCCGAATTTTTTCACCCATAGTCAGAAAACAGCTGATTGAAGAGATAAAGCCACTCCCCGGGCAACTGGTTTGTTTCTCTTATATTAATTATCTGCAGTATACCCCAGTTTATAGTAACAGAGATAGCTACGCCGGCAGAACCGATAATGTGTATTCAATTATAATGTTAAGTGGTATAGCTAATCCGGGGCCTATGCAGGAATATCTTCGCAGGCAATGTACAGATCTTGAAATGATTGAATTTGCTGATCACCATGCGTTCAGTTCCAAAGACTTAATGTTATTGAAGGACAAGTTTAATAATCTTCCTACAAAACGAAAAATCATTATTACTACCGAAAAAGATGCTAAGCGCTTACAGAATTATGAAGCGGAATCAATAATTGGTAACCTGCCCATATATTTTATACCTATTGCTTTCGAATTTCATCCGGAAGATAAATTGCTTTTTGAAAAAGCGATAAAAGCTACAATCAAAATAAGGGAATTATTACCAACTGATGTTATATCAGCAGATCAGTGATAGCAAAGATTGAAAAGACGATACTTGCAATCCCGTTTAGGGTAAAAAATGCAAGATTTACTCTCCTTAAGTCATTGTATTTGACTATAGTATGCTGGTAGAACAATAAGAAGGAAAAAATTCCAAGTCCAAGCCAGTAGATAGTCTTGAAGTTCCCTTCCAAGCCTGCAGCAATGAGCAGTATAGCAGTTGTTATATGCAAAAGGAGCGATAACAGCAATGCCTTTTTCCTGCCCAGCATTACAGGGATTGAACGAAGCTTGTTTTCGCGGTCAAAATCATCATCCTGAAGAGCATAAATAATATCAAAGCCTGATACCCAGCAAAGAACGGATAAAGAAATTATGGCCGGGATCCAATCGAAACGGCCAGTAACAGCAAGGTAGGCGCCTGTAGGTGCAAGTGCCAGACCAAGACCAAGAACAAAATGGGAAAGAGCAGTAAATCGTTTTGTAAGGCTGTATCCCAAGGTTATAAACAAAGCTACAGGTGAAAGGTAAAAACAAAGGGGGTTTATTAGCCAGGTAGCAGCAATAAATAATAGCGCATTAATTATACTGAAAGCCAAAGCAGAACGCTGTCCGATAATATGTGCAGGTATTTCCCGTTCAGCGGTACGTGGGTTAACTTCGTCAATGTGCCGGTCGGCCCAACGATTAAAGCTCATTGCCGCATTTCGGGCGAATAACATACATAAAACCACTAGTATCAGTAATTTCCAGCTGAGTGAACCGCTCTGGTGAATGGTAGCAAGTGAGAATCCAAGAAGTGCAAAAGGCAAGGCAAATATTGTGTGCGAAAACTTTACCAGTGACAGATAATTTTCTATTTTCGCAGTAATTCTCAGAAATGGCATAAGACCCTGTTTTTGTATTAGGAAGTAGCAAAAATACACAAGCTTAGTTTCATTTGTTGATTTTTTTTTATTTACTCATCATTATTCTATGAAGTTCATTTTATTTACAATGATAGCTTACCTGCGCTACCTTTCGAAATCAGGTTCGCGCCATTCGGTTCATTCTCCATTTGTATATAACATTGTAAACGAGGTTTTCAAGAATACGAAGGAGCATTCGTCATTTGCAGATATTGCCATACTAAGGAGTAAACTTTTACACAGCACCCAACTGATTGAAACCACAGATTTCGGCAAAGGCAAGAATCTAAAGGATTTTGCGTTACGGTTTGAAGATGTGGCTTCCGTTGCACGAAAAAGTGCTGTTAGTGAGAAATATGGTCGTTTATTATTCAGGCTGGTTGAATATTTCCATCCCCAGACTATAGTTGAATTAGGCACTTCACTTGGCATAAGTACATTATACCTGGCGCTGGCAGCCCCAAATGCAAAAATTTTTACTATCGAAGGCTGTACTACAAAGTCAGAAAGGGCTTCATCGAATTTTGATACTATGGGAGTATCGAATATTGTTCAGCATATTGGAAGGTTTGATCTGGTTTTGCCTGATTTGATAAAACAGGCCGGGAAGCTGGATTTTGCCTTTATTGATGGGAATCATACCTATGAGGCGACGCTCGCTAATTTTAATTCCTTACTTGAAATTGCACATAATGATACTGTTTTTATTTTCGATGACATTCATTGGTCGCCGGGAATGGAAAAAGCATGGGATAAAGTGACTTCCGACGAGCGTGTAACAGTTAGCATTGATCTTTTCAGAATGGGGATAGTATTTCTGAAAAGGGAATTGAGCAGACAAAAATTTATAATCAGGTTTTAAGTTATTGGTAATGACTGAAAATACTATAACATTTGCACAAATACTATAAATCTGGGGATATTGATTTCAAGCCGAATTTCAACTAAATCATAATAATATTAAAAGTGATGAATTTAACATTTGCAAGCAAAAATGCATTGGTAAAAACAATTACTTTTGTTACTTAATCTTTTTATCTCTTTTAAAATGAGTAAGCAGGAAATAATCCGTTTAACCGATATCACCCGGACTTATAAAGTCGGGACCGAACTTGTAAGGGCATTACGGTCGGTTTCGTTATCAATTTACAAAAATGAATTTGTTGCATTAATGGGGCCTTCAGGTTCGGGTAAATCGACCCTGATGAACCTGATTGGATGCCTTGATACGCCAACCAGTGGCCAATATATACTTAACGATCAGGATGTTAGCAAGCTGAATGACAGCGAACTGGCACGCATACGAAATAAGGAGATTGGATTTGTATTCCAGACTTTCAACCTGTTACCCAGAAGCACAGCACTTGATAATGTGATGCTTCCTCAGGTTTATGCAGGTGTTTCGAAAGTAGCGAGACTGGAACGTGCAAATGAAGTAATTGAAAGTGTGGGCCTTTCGGACCGGGCTCATCATAAACCAAATGAGCTTTCGGGCGGACAGCGTCAGCGTGTTGCTATAGCCAGGGCATTGGTTAACAAGCCTTCGATTATACTTGCCGATGAGCCTACCGGTAACCTTGACTCGACAACTTCGTATGAAATAATGGGGGTATTAGAACAGATTCATCGTGCCGGAAATACGATTATTCTGGTTACTCATGAGGAAGATATTGCAAAGTATGCTCATCGCATCATCCGGTTGATGGATGGGAAAGTCTCTGCCGATTACCTGAATACAAATATTATTACTCCATCAGGGCAATTGAACAATTAGTACTGGTTTGATTGTTTATCTATGCTTGAAAAAGCAGATAGTGAGTTGGTATTGATTAATTTTTTTGGCCTGAACGGCAATTATGGGAAACAACTGGAAAATATATACTAAAACCGGGGATAAGGGAGAAACATCGCTTATTGGTGGTACGCGGGTACCTAAATATCACGAGCGGATTGAAGCCTACGGGACACTCGATGAGCTCAATTCATTTATTGGACACCTTCGTGACCAACTCACCGATAGTCATTTGCGTGAAATATTACTACGCGTTCAGATAAACCTGTTTACAGCAGAGTCGTTGCTTGCTGCGGATCTCGAAAAAAATATTGACCGGAAACTTCCGATCCTTTCAGAAAGGGATGTTCTTGAGTTGGAAAATGAAATTGATCAAATGACTGATCATCTTCCTGAGTTAAATTCATTTATTCTGCCGGGTGGTTCCCCGCTGGTATCGTTATGCCATGTGTGCCGGACAGTTTGTCGCCGGAGTGAACGAATCATCATTAAGTTAGCAGTGGATCTTGCAGTAGATGAAATCCTCATCAAGTATATTAACAGGTTGTCGGATTATCTTTTTGTTCTTGCACGGGAGATTGCTTTTAGCAATAATATTCCTGATTTACCTTGGAAACCTGACGTTTCAGGGGTATAATTTTTTCGGATTGGATGCGAATCTGATACGTTTCGAGGATGAAACTGATGGTGAAACATCTTATTTTTAATAAGTTATTCACAAAATCACCAAGAGTATTGATTTTGATTTCGAATAGATTATTTTTGCAAAAAATTTAACCCTAATTTTCGACAAATGTACTGGACGTTAGAATTAGCCTCAAAACTCGAAGATGCCCCTTGGCCGGCTACAAAAGAAGAGCTTCAGGACTACTGTGTTCGCTCAGGAGCTCCTATGGAAGTAGTTGAAAACCTCCAGGAACTGGAAGACGAAGGCGAGATATACGAAAGTATCGAAGATCTTTGGCCAGACTATCCTTCGAAAGAGGATTTCTTCTTTCATGAAGATGAATATTAACTAATATCAATCGGGGCTCTGGCAAAACCAGCGTCCCGATTTGCATTACAGCAATATTTTTTTTGAATTCATTAAACTTAAAAATAAAGGTTTCTTAAAACTTCCTAATACAATTGACCGGATTAGTGAACAGAGTTTACCCGGAATGCTATTCAACTCTGATATGCTTTAAATAAGGAACACTAAGTTTGATAGTACTTTCCGCAAATACACTACTCAATTATTTATACTGACACTTTGTCGCTAAGTAAAAGGTTTTTACCTTTTAGTATGGTATTTGCTATTGGCTTTTCGGTATTTCATTCTGATGGGTTTATTGATTGCCTTTTGTTGGAATACATTATCTTTGCATGTTTGATTGAACAAATTTACGTTCGCCTAACTTCTCCATAAAATGCTTAATTCATTTCTGAAAATGATTTCGGGCGGTACAAAATCCGACCGTGATATAAAAAACATAATGCCGTTGGTTGAAAAGGCCAAGGCAGAATTCGAAAAAGTACAGTCACTTGATAATGATGGTCTTCGGTCGATGACCACTTCTTTCAGGCAAAAGATTGCTGATGCTGTTAAAGCTGAGCGTGATGAGATTGATACCATTAAAGCAAGAATTGATTCTGATTTTGATATAGACATTGAAGAGAAAGAGGAACTTTATAAAAGGATTGACTTTCTTGATAAAGAAGAATACCGTAAAACTCAGGATACCCTTATGGAGATTTTACCTGCTGCATTTGCAGTGGTGAAAGAAACCGGCCGTCGTTTTAAGGAAAACAAGGCATTGGGAGTTACCGCTACCCAGTTTGACCGCGACCAGGCAGCCCGCAAGGACAGTGTGAACATTATTGATGATAAAGCCTTTTGGGATAACACCTGGATGGCCGGTGGGAATATGGTTACCTGGGATATGGTGCATTATGATGTGCAGCTGATCGGAGGGATGGTGCTTCATTCAGGTAAAATATCGGAAATGGGTACCGGTGAAGGGAAAACCCTTGTGGCTACTCTGCCTATTTACCTTAACGCTCTTCCTGGCAAAGGTGTGCATGTGGTTACTGTTAATGACTACCTGGCTAAACGTGACTCGGAATGGATGGGAGTGCTGTTTGAATTTCATGGTTTGAAGGTTGATTGTATTGACCGCCATGAGCCAAATTCGAACGAGCGCCGTCAGGCATATCTGGCTGATGTAACTTATGGTACCAATAACGAATTTGGTTTTGACTACCTTCGTGACAATATGGCGCGTAACCCGGATGAACTGGTTCAGCGCCCTCATAATTATGCTATTGTTGATGAGGTTGACTCCGTGCTGATTGATGATGCACGTACTCCGCTTATCATTTCCGGGCCAACCCCCCGTGGTGAAAACCAGGAATTTGAAGCCTTGAAGCCTGAAATCTCGAGGTTATATAATGAACAGCGAAACCTCGTTACCAAATTACTTTCAGAAGCTAAAAGCTTGCTGGTTCAGGGGGATGATGGTAAGATGCCTTCAGATAATGAAAAGCGTGGTGGTGAGGCTCTGCTTCGTTCGTTCCGCGGATTACCTAAAAACAAAGCGCTGATCAAATTCCTAAGCGAACCGGGCATAAAAGCTATACTGCTTAAGACTGAAAATTTCTACATGCAGGAGCAGTCGAAGAACATGCACATTATGGATGATGAGCTGTTTTTCGTAATCGACGAAAAAAATAATTCGATTGAGCTGACGGATAAAGGTATTGATTTGATAACCAAATCATATGATGATCCTAAGTTTTATATACTGCCCGATGTAGGAGCTGAAATAGCCGAAATGGAGCGTCGCCAGCTGACAGATAAGGATAAACTTGACCAAAAAGCAGAACTTCTACGTGATTATTCAGTAAAATCGGAACGCATTCATACAGTAAACCAGTTACTCAAAGCATACGCCTTGTTTGAAATAGATGTGGAGTATGTTGTGATGGATAATAAGGTTAAAATCGTTGATGAGCAAACAGGCCGTATTCTTGAAGGCCGTCGCTACAGTGACGGTTTGCACCAGGCTATCGAAGCAAAGGAAAATGTTAAAATTGAGGCAGCAACGCAGACATATGCAACGGTAACCTTGCAGAATTATTTCCGTATGTACCGGAAACTTGCCGGTATGACCGGTACTGCCGAAACGGAAGCAGGTGAGTTCTGGGATATCTATAAATTGGATGTGGTGGTTATTCCAACCAACCGCCCTGTGGTACGTGCCGATAATGAAGATCTTGTTTACAAAACCAAACGCGAAAAGTTCAATGCTGTTATAGCAGAGATTAAATTACTTATTGAAAAAGGCCGCCCGGTTCTGGTTGGTACAACTTCAGTTGAAATCTCCGAATTGTTGAGCCGAATGCTTACGCGCGACCGAATCCCCCATAATGTACTGAATGCAAAGTTGCATCAGCGTGAGGCGCAGATTGTTGCTGAAGCCGGTTTAGCTCGCACTGTTACTATTGCAACCAACATGGCAGGTCGTGGTACTGACATCAAATTAGGGCCAGGTGTTAAGGAAGCAGGTGGATTAGCTATTATCGGTACCGAAAGACATGAGTCGCGACGTGTTGACAGGCAGTTGCGCGGTCGTGCCGGACGCCAGGGAGACCCGGGAAGTTCGCAGTTCTTCGTTTCGCTCGAAGATGACCTGATGCGTATGTTCGGATCGGAAAGTATTGCAGGAATTATGGACCGTCTTGGGCTTAAGGAAGGCGAAGTTATTCAGCATCGGATGATCACCAAGAGTATAGAACGGGCGCAAAAGAAGGTGGAAGAAAACAACTTCGGTATACGTAAACGCTTACTCGAGTACGATGATGTAATGAATGCCCAAAGAGAAGTTATATACGGTAAAAGGCGTCAGGCATTATATGGCGAGCGCCTGGCACTGGATATCTCCAATATGATTTATGATCTTTGCGATAATTATGTTACCGATTTCCAGGATAACGGCGATTATGAAGGATTTACTCTTGAGCTGCTGACTACATTTGCAGCCGAGTGTCCTTTTGATGAAAAAGAATTTAGTTCGGGTAATAAGACAAAACTTACTGACGAGCTTTTCCATCATATTTATCAAAACTACCACACTAAGTCGAAGCGGATTGCTGAATTATCATTTCCGATTATCAAAGATGTTTATGAAAACCATCCTCACTACCTGTTTATCGCCATTCCGATTACAGATGGAATAAAATCGATGCAGGTGGCAGCTAACCTGAAGAGAGCATACAGCGACAAAGGAATGGAAGTATCGCTGGCAATAGAAAAAGGCATTACCCTTGGAGTAATTGACGATGCATGGAAGGAACACCTTCGTGAAATGGATGAGCTTCGCCAGAGTGTTCAATCTGCCAGTTACGAGCAGAAAGATCCGTTGCTTATTTATAAGTTGGAGTCGTTCGGTCTTTTTAAGAACATGCTGCAGAAAGTAAACAAGGATATTATAGGATTCCTCTCGCGTGCTAACCTTCCTGCTCAGAATGCTGACCAGGTAAAAGAAGTGCATCAGCCACAGCGCACCGACAACAGCCGTTTGCGTGAGAACAGAAATGACATCCTTAATCAGCGCACCAGTGAGCCTACCGTCACGGCTCCAGTTAAAGTGGAGAAGAAGGTAGGCCGTAATGATCCTTGTCCCTGTGGAAGCGGGAAAAAATACAAAGCATGTCACGGAAAGGAAGAGGTTTAAACTAATTCCGGCCCATGTTTATTATCGTGGTCTTATAAACGCTAACCTATATCATGAAATACAAACGCATCTTACTCAAACTTAGTGGTGAATCGCTGGCAGGCAGTTCAGGACAGGGCTTTGATACCTCAATGCTTGCCTTATATGCCAACGAAATCAAAATGGCTGTTGACCTTGGAACACAGGTGGCTGTGGTACTTGGCGGTGGAAATATTTTCCGGGGGCTCAAAGGCAACAACATAGGTACTGACCGTGTGCAGGGCGATTATATGGGCATGCTTGCAACGGTTATCAATAGCCTTGCCCTGCAATCAGCCTTACAGAGTGTTGGCGTAAAGTCGAAAGTGCTCTCCGGGCTGGCAGTGGATCCCATTGCTGAGCGGGTCAGCGGACCAAAGGCAATAAGTAAACTTGAGAAAGGTGAAGTAGTAATACTTGCCGGTGGAACCGGAAATCCTTTTTTTACCACGGATTCAGCCGCCGCTCTCAGAGCTATTGAAATTCATTCCGATGTTTTACTCAAAGGAACCCGGGTGGATGGTGTATATTCTGCTGATCCTGAAAAAGACCCGGCAGCGACCAGATTCAGTTCGCTGACTTTTACAGAAGCATACAATAAAGGGCTGAATATTATGGATATGACTGCTTTTACCTTATGCAGTGAGAATAAAATGCCAGTAATAGTCTTTGATGTACACAAAGCCGGGAACCTGAAGAAGATACTGAATGGGGATAATTGCGGAACACTTATTTGCGAGTAGAAGGGATTAGGGGTTGGGATTTAGGGATTAGGGTTGAGAAGTATACCGTATTTTTTGTGAGCTGGATTAAAAGGCTTAATGGGTTTCACAGGGGAATAATTTCAAGCCAAGTGAAGACTACTCTAATATCTTAATACTTAAATCCTAAAATCACCTTTTTATTTTACTTTTTCGCCTAATACAACAGATATTTCGCTGCATTTTATAAATTTGCATCACAAAATGAATAACCATGACTGAAGAAGCTAAATTTATCGTTGAAGAGATTAAAGAAAGCATGCAACATGCACTTAATCATCTTGAGAAGGAATTTCATAAATTCCGCACCAGCAAGGCAAGTCCACAAATGCTCGAAGGCGTGAAAGTGGATTATTACGGAAATCCAACTTCTATTGATAAGATAGCTAATATTAATACGCCTGATGCCCGCACTATTGTAGTGCAGCCATGGGAAAAAAATATGCTTCATGCGCTTGCAAAAGCCATTACAGATGCCAACCTTGGCTTCAATCCACAGAATAACGGTGAGTTTTTACGTATTTCGGTTCCTCCGCTTACTGAAGAACGCCGCCGGGACCTGGTAAAAAAGGCTAAAGCTGAAGCCGAAGCGGCTAAGGTTGCAATCCGCAATATGCGGCGTACGGCTGTTGAAGAGGCTAAGAAACTTGAAAAAGACGGAGCTTCGGAAGATGATACTAAAGTGCTCGAAAAAGAAATTCAGCATATAACGGATTCCTATATTGTTCATGTTGAAAAAATACTTGAACATAAAGAGAAGGATGTTATGACGGTCTAATCCAGATACCTGGTTTAAAAAATAGCGGCTTTATGGCCGCTTTTTTTTTGCTACAATTTTATTCCGGATTTACAGAACGAAAGCATTCACAAGGTTTTGTTGTTATTCAGGAATTTTCCTGTTAAAATTTTTTGCGGCATTTTCATCGAATTCCCCTTCCCAGCGGGCAACAACAGCGGTAGCCAGGCAATTGCCGACAACATTCACGGCTGTACGAGCCATATCCATTAGCTCATCTATTCCTAGAATTATGAAAATGGGCCAGGTTGGAAGTCCAAAACTGGCAGCTGTGCCCAGTAATATTACCAGCGAAGCTCGTGGCACACCGGCTACCCCTTTGCTGGTGAGCATCAGCGTGAAAACGATCAGTAACTGACGGTCAAAGGATAATTCGATACCAGCCACCTGTGCAACGAAAATGGTTGCCAGCGAGAGGTATAATGTGGTTCCGTCGAGGTTAAAGCTATAGCCGGTCGGCATAACGAAAGCTACGATTTTACGGGGAACTCCGAATTTTTCCATAGTCTCCATGGCAATAGGCAACGCCGACTCAGAACTGGTGGTAGCGAAAGCGATGGTGGCAGGCTCAGAGACAGCGCGGATAAAATTCCTGACAGGGATTTTCATAAACAGTGCTACAGGTAAAAAAACTACCAGTAAAAGAACTATCAGAGCTATATAAAGTGTAAATAATAGCTGGATAAGATTTCCCAGAATACTGAGCCCCATATGCCCAACAGAATATGCGATAGCGGCGAAAACCGCCACAGGTGCCATGTACATAACCAGGTTGGTAAATTTGAACATGGTTTCGGAAAGACTTTCAGCAAAGTGTACCATTCGGTTACGGTGCTGATCCTTGAGCATGGCTACCGCTATTCCGAAAATAATACTAAAGACCACAATCTGAAGCACTTGTCCTTCATATATTGCTTTGGCAATGTTTTCGGGGAAGATATGGAGAATGATTTCTTCGAAGGTCTGGCCTTTTACTACCGGGATTCCGGTTTGGTTTATTGCAGCCGGAATAACAACACCCACGCCTGCTTTGCTGATATTTATAGCTAATAAGCCTATGAACAAAGCAATAGTCGATACCACTTCAAAATAAATGATAGATTTCCAGCCCATACGTCCCACCTGTTTCAGGCTGGAATGGCCGGCTATGCCGACTACCAGTGTTGCAAAAAGCAGGGGTGCGATAATGGTCTTCACCATATTCAGAAATATTTTACTGAACAGGTTAAGGTGTATGGCAACGGAAGGCATGTCGTGGCCAAACTCTGCCCCCAGTACCATGCTTATTAAAATCCAGGTAGTCAGCGATTTTTTCAGGATGGCATATCCTACAAGCAAGGCCATGGAAGCCCAGCGGCTTACCAGGAGGATAGACGAAGGTACATCCCAAAAGGAATAACCCTGACCAAGGTTTAGTGCCAGCGTAGCAGTGATGAAAAGAAAAAGCAGAATATGATATTTGCGTTGTGTTAGTTTCATCAGGTTACCGCTTGAGCAAACAGGGTTATATCAATTTTCATACTGTAATGTTCGTTAGGGACAGATTTATTTGCTTAAAATGTTTGATCAGCAAAAAGTCGCAACGTCCTGCAATGGTTTACGCATAATAACAGTTCTTTTGGTATAGGTTTCGCGTGGATACCCTAAGGGTGTAATGCCATATACTTTTACCGATTCTTTCAATCCCAGAGCACTCCGCAGGATATCAGCATTAAAGTTGGTAACCCAGCACGATCCTACTCCTTCGTTAGTGGCAGCCAGAATCATCTGGTGCATGGAAATTGCCAGGTCGGTTTGCAGTGAATTGTACCCATCGGCACGTTCCCAGGCATGATCGAGATCGCCAGTAACAACCAGAATGTGAGGTGCATCGGTGATCCATTGCCTGGAGTAGCATGGTTTTACTTTCTCAAGCATTTCTTTGCTGGAGATGAGCCAGAATTCCCAGGGCTGGTAGTTGGATGCGGAAGGCGCAATTCTTCCAGCTTCAAGTATTCGGTTCAGTGTATCCATATCAACCGGTCTTTCGGGATTATAGTTACGGATGCTTTCGCGTTTTAATATGACTTCGTTAAATTCCATTGTTCAGCCGTTTTTCTTCAAAAATACAATTTTTTCGAAAGGTGAGCGATCAAAAAGTTGAAGAAATACAATTCCGTATACTAAACCAATTCCGTTTAAAGAAATGCAAGCCGAAAACAAGATGACAATATCAGAATCGTTTCCCGATATCCAGTTCTGGTATTTTTGATAAATCTGAAAGCCGAATAAAAATTTAAATACAGAACTACTTTTTTGGTTTTGCACCCATTTCAAATTCTAAGGTTCCGCCTTTCATAATATCATCATGATTTATGATGAATTTAGCATAGGGCAAACCATTCAGGATAATTTTATGAATGTACATATTCTTTTCACTCAGATTTTTAGCCGTTATAGTAAACTGTTTTCCATTTTCAAGGTTAAGGGTAGCTTTTTCAACCGAAGGCGTTCCTATTACATATTCACCGGTTCCGGGGCAAACCGGGTAAAATCCAAGAGAACTGAAGATATACCAGGCCGACATTTGTCCGCAGTCATCATTTCCGCACAGGCCATCGGTAGTGTTGTGGTACATAGTATTTATGATCTGGTGGATTCGTTCCTGTGTTTTCGATGGGGCTCCTGCAAATACATACAGATAAGGGACATGATGGCTGGGCTCGTTTCCGTGCACATAATTACCGATAAGTCCGGCGGCGGTGATATCCTCTGATTCAGCAAAGTGCTTTTCGTCGAGTGCTATGTTAAATAACGAATCCAGGTGAGAGATGAACTTCTTGTTTCCTCCATTCATGGCGATCAGTTTTAAAGGGTCCTGAGGCACGTAAAAGGAGTAATTCCATGCGTTGCCTTCAATAAATCCTTGTTTTTCGGTACTCAGCGGATCAAATGGTGACATAAACATGCCATCGCTGCGCTTGGCACGCATAAAGCCAGTGCTACTATCAAATACGAGGTTATATGCCTGGGCTCTTTTTTCATATTCGCCGGCGATATCATTTTTGCCCATTTTTTTTGCCATCAGACTGATGCAGAAGTCATCGTAAGCATATTCAAGAGTTTTGGATGCTGAATTCGACGATTTGTCAGACGGTACATAGCCGTATTTCAGGTAATCGCCAATACCATCGTTTGGAGCATAGGTTGCGCTCGAAATACAGGCATTAAGCGCTTGCTGAGGATCAAATCCTGTTATCCCTTTTATATATGCATCAGCAATTACCGAAACGGCATGGTATCCAATCATACACCAGTTTTCGTTGGCATAATGGCTCCAAACAGGCAGAATATGGTGCACACTTTGCTGCTGATGTGCCAGCATGGAATTTATCATATCTGAAGTTCGCTTCTGCTGCACCAATGTGAATAAGGGGTGAAGCGCCCGGTATGTATCCCACAGGGAAAAAGTAGTATGGTTATTAAATCCTTCAGCATGGTGATTGTTGTGGTCGAGGCCATGGTACATGCCATCAACATCCATAAACAGGGTAGGAGAAAGGAAAGCATGATACATGGCAGTGTAGAAAATGGTTTTCTTTTCATCGGAAGCTTCGATTGTAATCCTGCTTAACTCTGTATTCCATGCTTTTTCTGCCTGGCGGTGAACCTGATCAAAATCCCGATGCGGTATTTCTGTTTGTAAGTTTTTTAGAGCTCCTTCGGTGCTTACCGATGACAAGGCGAATTTTATCAGGATCTGCTCTCCTGCTTTTGTTGTGAAGCTGAAATAGGTTCTGAGTTTGCGCCCCGACATTTCAGGGAAGTTTGCTGTGGTATTAAATTTCCTGTAAAAATCATTGTAAATGACTTTCCCATCATCGCGGCAGCCATAATTACGGATAGGTTTGGAGAAAACCATGGCAAAATACATGGTGCGCTCGCGGGCCCAACCCTGAGTTTGCCTGTAACCTGTTACTAAGGTATCGTTTTCGACCCTGACTGAACTCCATACTACTTTGCCATCGTAATTGTAAATGCCTGAAATTAAATCAAGAATGATGTTAGACTGAGCACTTTCGGGGAAAGTGTACCTGTGAAATCCAACCCTTGCGGTGGCGGTAAGTTCGGCTTTGATATTATCATCACTGAGTATAACTGAATAATATCCTGCTGATGCTTTTTCTGTATCATGCGAAAACCGGCTACGGTATCCGGATTCAGGATTTTGTGCTGTTCCGGGATTTAGCTGAAGGTTACCTGTTGTGGGCATAATCAGGAAGTCGCCCAAATCGCTGTGACCGGTACCCGAAAAATGGGTGTGGCTGAAACCGACAATGGTTTTATCCGAATACTGGTATCCGGCGCAATACCGGTATACATCTTTTATATATCCCTTACCGATCGAATACTGAATAGTATCGGTTTCAGGACTCAGTTGTACCATTCCAAAAGGAACTGTTGCTCCGGGATAGGTATGCCCCATTTCGTTAGTGCCAATAAAAGGATTTACATACGATGCAGGTGACTGTGCCTGTATGGTGTAGATTCCCAGAAACAGTAGGATAAGAAGGCGGTATTTTCTCATAAGAACATTATTTGACAGGCGGCTAAGATAATAAATGAAACAAGTGACGTCTTCATTATTTTGGTAAATAATCCCAACTATGAGCTAAAATCCGTAATGAAGACTTTTTACTAAAAACTCCTTTTTTTGATAAAGCAATTACAAAAATCTATACCTTTGCGCCTTATTGAGTGGAAAAATTTGATTGCTTGCAACCACGGAAAAAAATGCTAAAACATACTTCCTCAAGCAGCACTTTAATTCTCCCCACCATTTATTTAATTTTTAACCTCTTAATAAGATAGAGATGGGATATTTATTCACATCAGAAAGTGTGTCGGAGGGACATCCCGACAAAGTAGCAGATCAGATATCAGATGCATTGCTGGATGAATTTTTACGGTTTGATCCCGAGAGCAAAGTAGCTTGTGAAACGCTTGTAACCACTGGACTGGCTGTATGCAGCGGTGAAGTCCGCACAACGGGTTATGTTGATATTCAGAAAATTGTTCGTGGTACTATCGAGCGCATTGGCTATACCAAGGCTGAATATCGTTTTGATAATAACTCCTGTGGCGTTATTTCAACCATACATGAGCAGTCGGACGATATTTATATGGGAGTTAATCATGGTAATCCTGAAGATCAGGGTGCCGGCGACCAGGGAATGATGTTCGGTTATGCCAGCAACGAAATGGACAATCTTATGCCAATGCCTATTGAGCTGTCGCATATATTGTTGCAGGAAATGGCAACCATTCGCCGTGAAGGTAAAAAAATGAAATACCTGCGTCCCGACAGTAAGTCGCAGGTAACTATTGAATATGATGAGAGGAACAGGCCGGTTCGTATCGACACCATAGTAGTTTCGACCCAGCATGATGAATTTATTCTGCCTGCTGACTCATCACTTAAAGCTGCTAAAGCTGCTGAAAAGGCTATGCAGGACCAAATTGCAGAAGATGTAAAAAGCATTCTCCTTCCGAGGGTAAAAAGGACATTGCCTGCACGCGTACGCAAACTTTTTGGTGATGATGTTAAGTACTTTGTTAACCCAACCGGAAAGTTTGTGATCGGAGGCCCACACGGTGATACCGGGCTTACAGGCCGTAAAATTATTGTGGATACTTACGGTGGTAAAGGCGCTCACGGTGGCGGTGCTTTCTCAGGAAAAGATTCGTCGAAAGTTGACCGTTCAGCAGCATATGCTGCCCGTCATATTGCTAAAAATCTTGTTGCTGCTGGTGTTGCCGATGAGGTGCTTGTTCAGGTTGCATATGCGATCGGCATTGCTGAACCGGTTGGTGTTTATGTAAACACCTATAAGACCGGGAAAGTTAAAGATGCTGAAGGCAAAAAACTTACTGATGGCCAGATTGCAGAGAAAGTAAGCAAGATATTTGATTTGCGTCCGTATGCTATTGTTCAGCGGTTTGGATTAAAGAACCCGATTTTTGAACGCACTGCTTCTTATGGGCATTTTGGCCGCGATCATTACAAAGCCGAAGTTGAGGTTTATTATAAAAATGGTGTAACCCGTACTGAAAAAATTAACGGAAAAGAAAAATACTTCAAAGAAGTTGAGTTTTTTGGCTGGGAAAAGGTTGACAGCACAGATCAGATTAAAAAAGAATTCGGGCTATAAATATCCGATTAATTATTACAAAAGAGCAGGTATAGAAAACCTGCTTTTTTTTTATTCAGAAAACTATAATCTGGTAAAATCTGACATTATTTTTTATGTAATATCTGCCTTTCAGCGATTGTAAGTGCAGGCAAATCGAGAACCTAAGTAATTTTCACAGCGTGGTAAATGGTTAAACTTAAAAGCAAAAAAATCAGGGCGGAATACCATTGGTGTTCCGCCCTGATTTTATGTCTGAAGTAGTTAGTATTTAATGCTTTACAATCATTTTCTTTGACTGAAGAATCTTGCCATCTGCAATAAAGGAATAGAAATAAATTCCGGAGGCAAGGCTGCTGACATCAATAGCTTCTTTCCCTGAATGGTTTTCAATTTTAATATTTTCAACTTCAACTCCCAGCATATTCCTGATAATCACATGTGCATAGCGATACGAATCAGGGAGATTGTATTCGATAGTAGCAAGCTGAGAGGCAGGATTTGGATAGGGCCCTTTTAAAACCAGTTTATCGGTATTGATTCCGGCAGCACTGATACTGAATTCAACAGTCGCCTTTGCCTTAACAGTTGTTCCAAAAGTGAGGTCATCGAAAAATTCGAAGGTGATGGAAGTGAGGCCGCCTTTTCCGTCGGGATCTGGATAGTAATCAGCATAAAAGGATTTGTCGATGGCTCCAGCCGTAAGTGTTGCGGGATTGGTCGAAACATTGGTCATTGGGCTATAGCAATTTACCCCAAAGCAGAATGAATTCATCGATCCGCTTACTTCCTGGTTCACGGTGCGGCGGACATATGCATTGGTCATATTGGTGGAGGTAGTGTTTTTCATCCAGATATATCCAACCATGTTTTCGACTGCCGGATCGCTGCCACTGATTTTTATCGTGCCGTTGTTTATTTTATTGCCAAGTGTATCGTATAATTCCAGTGTGTCAGCCCCGGTCATAAATAATGTACCTGTTTTCAGGTGATGCATTGTAATGGGACGTGCTGCTAATCCTAAGACAAATAACACTGAGAAAGCAAAGAGTAAGAGTTTTTTCATGCGCTTGGAACTTAATACTTATTGTATATTTTACGTGCAAAGATATATGCAATTTGAATCCGATAAGCAGTGGGATTAAATTATAATAAAGTTTTACTTATTTGGGTGTTAAAAGTTTTGGAATCATTTTTATGTGGATATTTGCCAGTCAAATAAATAAATCCAAAGAAATGAAAAAATACTGCCTGGTTATTAGTGTGCTTATTGCACTCTCTATTTCAGTGTTCGGACAGACTCAGCGTTTTGTGCTGTTTGAAGAATTTACAAATGCAAGTTGCAGCCCCTGTGCTTCGCAGAATCCGGCGTTCGATAATTTGCTGACCATTAATGCTGCAAAATGCACTTCAATAAAATATCACACCAGCTGGCCAGGAACCGATCCAATGTATACACACAATCCGACTGATTGTGGAACCCGTGTAACATACTACGGCGTATCAGGTGTTCCTTATGCAGTTATGGATGGAACCCCTGTATCGGGCAGTAATTACCTGGGAGCTCCATCAAATACAACACAGGCTAAAATTGATGCCGAATATGCTATTACATCACCATTTGAGCTTTCAATCAATCAGCGCCTGAGTTCCGGTAACGATACCTTATATGTTACTATGCTCGGAAAAGCAACCGCAGCTGTTTCGGGAGTATTGGCAGCTCATTGCGGTATTCTCGAAAAGCATATTCATTTTGCCACAGCGCCAGGAACAAATGGCGAGAAAGACTTTTACAATGTTATGGTAAAGATGATGCCAACTGCAGCAGGAACATCATTGCCAACCTCATTTCAGGTAGGTGATTATTTTGTGATCGAATATGCATGGAAGCTTGCCAATGTATATAATATCAATGAGCTGAGTGTTGTCGGTTTTATACAGAATGTACAAACAAAGGCTGTATTCCAGGCTGCCAATACATCTTCAACACCTATTTCCGGAGTGTACCAGAACGACCTGGAACTTTCGGGACTTAACAATGTTTTGCCTTCCTATTGTGAACCTTCGTTCACACCTCAGTTCAGTTTACGGAATAATGGTTCGGTCCCTATTTCATCGGCCGATATAAAATATAAAGTTAACAATGAACCCGAAGCAACTTACCATTATTCAGGAAGTCTTGGGTTTCTCGACAGGGCAGCAATTAGTTTGCCAACGGTAAATTTTAATATTCTGAATAACAACACGCTGAAAATATATGGTGTTTCGGTGAATGGCGTTTCAGACGAGTATCCTAAAAATGATTCAATAGCATTTTCCTTTACAATGGCATCACAGTCGGGTACACAGGCAACCGTGCTGGTTAAAACGGATAATAATCCTGGCGAAACTACCTGGGAGATTAAAAATCTGCAGGGTGTTGTTGTTGCAAATGGCGGCCCATATACCCAGGCGGCCCATACCTACACTACTAATGTCGACCTCGATTTTGGCACCTGCTACGAGTTTGTTATTCATGATGCCGGTGGAAATGGCGTATGCTGTACCAATGGGATAGGGTTTTACAAGCTTTCGAGCGGAAGCACCACCATTGCTACCGGTACTGCTTTTGGCAGTTCACAGACATCGCAGTTCTATTCGCTTAGTAACGTAGGCGTGGCTCAGCCCGACGCGGCATCATTTTCGGTATATCCTAACCCGGCATGGCAGAATACTACTATAGCCTTTACAAATACAATGAGTGAACAGGTTACAGTTAATGTATACAATATGCAGGGTGCATTGGTGGTTGTTAATCCTGTAAAGGAATATTCAGCAGGACAGCATGAAATTGAGGTTGACTGCAGCAGTTTAATCCCTGGGGTTTACAATATCAGGCTTACAGCCGGCGGGAAATTGTTTAGTCAAAAAATCACTGTCAAAAAATAATCCGTTTCAAAGCAAAGGGGAAAGCCCGGTTTATGACCGGGCTTTTTGCGTTTTAAGTTAGGAATCGATGTGGGTTGTATAGTATTAAAAAAGATCTTCCAGCAGGGTTTCGTCAACCATTTGTGGCAAGGTGACACTCAGCCTTGGCTCTTTTTCCATTGCTCTTTTAATGCTGAAAACAGCACCTTCATTTCGTGCCCAGCTGCGGCGTGAAATGCCGTTATTCACATCCCAGTGCAGCATCATATGAATCCGGCGGTCGCATTCGGTGCTGCCATCAAGCAACATGCCAAAACCTCCGTTGATTACTTCACCCCAGCCAACTCCGCCTCCGTTATGTAAGCTAACCCAGGTAGCTCCGCGAAAACTGTCGCCGACAAAATTCTGTACTGCCATATCAGCCGTAAAACTGGAGCCATCGTATATATTGGATGTTTCGCGGTAAGGTGAATCGGTTCCGGAAACATCATGGTGATCGCGTCCTAATACTACAGGGCCTTTTAATTTTCCCTGACGGATTGCCTCATTAAATGCAGCTGCAATCCGGGTCCGTCCGTCGCAGTCAGCATACAATATACGGGCCTGTGAACCAACAACAAGTTTATTCTGCTTTGCTTCCCTAATCCAGCGTATGTTGTCATGCATCTGCTGCATAATTTCGGCAGGCGATTCCAAAGCCAGTTTTTCGAGAACTTCCATAGCAATCTGGTCAGTGATATCGAGGTCGGAAGGATCGCCCGAAGCGCAAACCCATCTGAAAGGTCCAAATCCATAATCGAAGCACATGGGTCCCATAATATCCTGAACATACGAAGGATAGCGGAATGTGCCATCCTGTTTCATAATATCGGCACCAGCCCTTGATGCTTCGAGCAGGAAAGCATTTCCGTAATCGAAAAAATACATTCCTTTGGTCGTGAGCCGGTTGATAGCTGCCACATGCCTGCGCAGCGATTCCCAAACCTTTTCCCTGAACTTCTCAGGCTCATATGCCATCATTTGCTTTGATTCGTCTAAAGTGAGCCCTGCAGGATAATAGCCACCGGCAAAAGGGTTGTGCAGTGAAGTCTGATCCGAACCCATTTCAACATCAATACCGGCCTCGTCAAGTTTTTCCCATAAGTCGACTATGTTGCCCTGGTAGGCAATAGAAACAGCTTTCTTGGCAGATTTTGCTTCCCTGATTCGATCCATAATTTTATCAAGGTCGTCGAATACTTCGTCAACCCAACCTTGTGTAAAGCGGGTGTGGACAGCTTTTGGATTTATTTCAGCAACAATTCCAATGGCACCTGCAATAACTGCTGCCTTGGGCTGTGCTCCCGACATACCCCCCAGGCCGGATGTGACAAAAAGCTTACCTGCAAGCCCTTCGCCTGATTTTTCCACTTTACGGCCGGCATTCAGAACAGTAATTGTTGTGCCATGCACAATTCCCTGCGGGCCGATATACATATAAGAACCTGCAGTCATTTGCCCATACTGAGTAACGCCGATTGCATTAAAACGTTCCCAATCGTCGGGTTTCGAATAGTTGGGAATCATCATTCCGTTGGTAACCACAACCCTGGGAGCTTCTTTATGCGAAGGATACAACCCCATAGGATGGCCGGAGTACATTACAAGGGTTTGCTCATCAGTCATTACCGAGAGGTACTTCATGGTAAGCAGGTATTGAGCCCAGTTCTGAAAAACAGCTCCGTTTCCGCCATAGGTAATAAGTTCGTGAGGATGCTGGGCAACAGCCGGATCAAGGTTATTCTGGATCATCAGCATAATGGCTGCCGCTTGTTTACAGCAGGCCGGATATTGATCGATAGGGCGGGCGAACATGGCATATTCGGGTCGAAACCTGAACATATATATGCGACCATATTTTTTTAGTTCTTCGGCAAACTCTTTTGCCAGAACGGCATGCTGATGCGGTTCAAAATACCGCAGCGCATTACGGATGGCTAATTTTTTATCTGATCCTGATAATATGTCTTTACGAACAGGTGCATGATTTACTTCAGGATCGTAAGCCCTGGGTTGAGGTAATACTGTCGGGATGCCTTGTGCGACTGATCTTTGAAATTCGTTCGGCGTCATAAAAAGGAAAATGTATTTACAGGAGGATGTTTGGAGGAAAGAGGTCGCAAAATTACATTAATAGTTGGGTAATAGCCATCTGTTAGAGAACAAACTGGAATGCTAATTTCCAGGCCATATTTTCTTTGGGCGTTGGCATTGAATACGGTCCATATCGATAGAGCCAGGCAAACCCGATATCGGTAACGCCAAGCCGAAGTATTTTATTAATTGCTACCCCTGACTCGAAATAACCTTTTTCATACCCTTTAATACCTTCCCTTATATGGTTTTCCGGATGGCTGAGTGAACCAATCCCCAGGTTAGTAAGCAGTTCAGGTTCCGGGTTAAAATGCTTGGAACGGAAAAGCAATTTGCCAAAATTATGTGAGATAAAAACAGATGCAAACCGGTCAGCCGTAAATTCATCCATCCGCATGGTGGCAAAACTTCCGGGCGAATAAAATGTGAATGGCCTGTATGAAGCTTTGGCATTATATAGGTTGACATAAGGGATATCCCTGTCGATTAAGCCTGCCTGAAATGTAAATGAGGTGGTGCCTATGTACTTGGTAAATAACGACTTGCTTATTTTTAGGTCGAAGCGGTTGTATTGATATTGGCCTTGAAGCAAATTGTTGAAACCGTGCACAGCCGCAAACTGAACAATAGGGAAATTGGTGCCAAGCGAAATGGTTGAACCTGAGTTATTCATGAGTTTTTCGCCGAAAGCGTAACGGATGGATAAAGATGCCTCGGTAAAAGAAAATTCGGAGGCCGAAACTGTAATATTTTCAGATGACTTTATGGCGTATGCGTAATTGTACTCAGGAATTCTGTTGTAGACAGAAAGCCCGGTTCCGATGGTCATATATTTCAGTATACGGGAACTTATCTTTACCTGGTAACATCGCGTATGGTCCATGTTTTCAACCATAATATCCCGAAAACGTGATGGATTGAGAAGGTTGCGTGTCTGGTCGAAACTGTTATCAGCACCGGCTTCATCCACATCGTCGTAAAATGCTGCTTTCAGATTGAAATCGCTCAAAGGGTCGAAGAGAATCATACCGTCAGCACCATATTTCCAGGTTTTATCTTTAAACCCATACGCTGAATAGCCTCCAATCCTGAACCTGCTGCTGATTTTATCGGATGTTGAGAGCTTTAGCCCTGTTCTGAATCCTTCGTGGTGATTTGCTTTAAACAGGTAGTCGAGGTAAAGATCGAGGTATCCGAAAGTCACCTTCCCATTACTCATAGCAGCCAGCCGTTTAGTCCATTTATCAAAATTTTCGGCTTTGCCGATGCTGTCAATAATGCGGTATGTCCTTTGCTCGCGCATGGAAAGTGAATCTGTTCTGTACTGATCCCATACTTTTTCGGGCTGCATGTAGGCATCGGGCAAAACATCCACTTCAATGGCTCCGAACTGATTGCGCCGAAGTTTTGGGTTCAGGTTGATATCCGAGATGTAGCTTTTACCGCGGCCCATGATTTTAACGCCGTTTTTCTGTGTGCTGTCAAAGCTGATGAGGCCATTTTTGAAAATGATATCTGTGTTAAGCTGAACAGGGAACCAGTGTGTACTGTCGACGAAATCGTACAACTGCTGTATTTTTATTGAAATATTTTCGTCATCAGCAGATGGTATTGCAATCACATTGCGAATGGCAAAGCCGTTGGTGCTGATTGATACTGTTCCTTTTAGTCCGTCGAAATTGGTGTTGAGCAGTGGTCTAAATGAGATAATAAAAGTGGTATCATACGGGTAAGGCTCAATAAGTGTATCCTGTAATTCGAAATAATATTTATGGAAACATCCGTTTGAGACAGGATTTATATAGGCTTTCCCCGCTATATTTATTACTTCCTGATAGAATGTAGTGGATTGCATCTGGGAGATCAGGAAAACAAAGGTAGGATCGCTTAAGCCGGATACCCGGCTTGCAATAACTTTATTGTAATTATCGGATGGAAACTTAAAGCTCCGTTTAACGGCACTTTCCATAATAAACAAATGCTGTTTGCCGAAAAAATCTTTTGCTCTGAGGTAAGTTGAATCGGTAGCCAGACTGTCGATGGATGGGATGCTATCCGTTTCGGGCCCAAACACCATTTTTTCGTAGGACGTATAGGAGAATGATGGCAGATGCTCATGATCATTGATGTACCGGTTAGCTAACACCTGGCGGATGATACGGTTGGCAGGATTTATGCCGGGTCTGATTACAACCTCAGAGAGCTCATAGGCAATTTTGTGCATCCTGATAAGTACTTCGGTTGAGTATTTTTCGGGGAAAAGCTCCAAGGGCTCATACCCTATGTAGCTAATGGTTAGTTTGTTAATGGGAACAGGGGATCTTAAATTAAATTTACCGTCGATATCGGAAATACAACCCTCCGTTCCATCATTAGCCTGTAGGCTTACAAATGCAAGTGGTTCCATTGTTTCAACATCAATAATCTTTCCCCTAAGTTGTGCAGATTGTGAGAATGACCGGGAAGAAGAAATGAAAACCAGAAATATCAGAATGAAGAATACCTTAAAAATTATTTTCATTAAACGATTCGTTAATAATTTGTCAAAATTAAGGAAAGGAATTATAGAACAGACATTTGCACGTTAAATTTTAAAAGAAAAATCTGACGAAATGTATTATTTTTGAAACGGGATCCCGTGCTTTAATGCCTTGACCCCTCAAAAATTGACTCATTTATTTACCTTTTTTCTGGAATATGCCTGCTCCCGGATCTATCAGCGAGTATTACACCCACCAACAGCATGCCGTTTACCGGCACCTGGAGTTATGCCTGGGCAAGGCCGAAAAGGACGCGATACACCGGTTAAGACTAAGCATTAAAAAGCTGAATGCTTTCAATAAGCTGGCCGAACACTTGTGCCTTGCTGATTTTGAAACTCATTTTCAGAACACAAAAAAAATAAGAAGATTATATGCACTTGCCGGGCAACTCCGCGACACCCAGGTACAACTGCACTTATTGGCAACAGCTGAAAGGAAAGCTGGATCTGATTATTCAGAATTTAATAATTGGCTAGTGAACCGGGAGAATAAAAGATTTAGCAGGTTTGTGCAGAAATCACAAAACAACAGACTTGCTCCGGTTCCACATATTGCAAATACTCAGATCAGTAAAAAGTTGGCTAAGCTTAGTCAGCAGACTTTGCTTGATAATACAGCAACCTTCTTATCAGGACTGCTGGTAAAGGCAAAGAAATTATCAACAGGAAGTATACCTGAACGTGATTTGCATCGTATCCGTATCATCACAAAGCAGATACGGTATGTTTCGCAAATTGTTAAGCATTGTTATTCGGATTTTAACTTTCATGAAATCTCATTTGAGTCACTGCGGAAAATAGAAACAGTAGCAGGGAAATGGCATGATTACCTGGTTAGGATAGAGTTGCTGGAAAGATTTATAAAAAAGTATGAGCATTCGGACCATAGCGATAGTATAAAATATCAGGCATTTTTAACTGATTGTAAAAAAGAACTTGAGTTAGCATATAAAAATGCCTGCCGTGTGGTTAAACATGAAATGAAAACCAAAATTATTGATTCTGAAAACTGAGGGCTTTTACAATCATTGGGTTGAATATATTTGTTAGCCTCTTGTAATTAGAAGAACAGTGCTGCACAGAATATTAATATTTTACCAGTGTGATTAAATGCTGAATGGTTTCAGTATGGCCCATGTGACAATACAGATTTGAAAAGCCTGAGCAAAGCGCCGGCATTTTCATCCCAGGTGTACTTCATGGAATGTTGTTTTAAAATTTCAGGCAGGTTGGGATTATTGTTAAAAATTTCCATTTTCTGCAAAAAGAATGCAGCCATATATTCAGGTTCGAATTTTTCCCAGTAAAAGGCTTTATCTCCGCTTACCTCCGGAATACTTGAGTAGGTTGATGCAAATACAGGCTTGCCAAAACGCATGGCCTCAACCGGAGGAAAGCCCATGCCTTCGAATTTTGAAGGGAACAGCACTGCCTTGCAATGAGTATACATCCAGTATTTATCGGCATCCGAAATGAGCCCAGGCATAATTACCCTGCCTGTAAGTCCTGATTCTGCAATCCTGTCAGCGATAGCATGTGCATAGCTACTGGTTTTATTGCCGGCAATAATTAGTTTATACCTTTCAGGAATATGCTTCATGAATTCAAGCAGAACCATCGAATTTTTTTTTGGTTGAATAACTCCGATCGAAAACAGCAGATCGCCATCCGGAGCAAATGCAGGCCGGGTAGCACCCGGAAATTCCTCAACTTCTACACCGCAATATATTACCCGTATCGGAATATTAGCTGTAATGAGATTTGATTTTACACTATCGGCAGTGAATTGTGATATTGCAGTAATTACTGCCGATTTATTGACTTTCTGTTGTAAAATGGCCAAACGTGCTTTTGCTTTGGCAGGTGTTTTCTCGCCAAGGAAGTTAAGGTCGTTGATAGTAAGGATGAAAGGAGTTCCGCGGCCGGGATGAAATTTCGAATCCTGATGTATGGTATACCACAGATCGTAATTCTTACAAAATTCGGGGAAATATCTTCGTTTCAGAGTAGTAGTCTCATAGTCAACAAGATTTCCAAAATAATTTTTGAATTTTGCCGGAACCAGAAAAGTGAAATGCAGTTCGTTGTCTACGGTACCCGATAATGCCTTTCCAAAATGATAAGCCACCTGTCCTAAACCAGTGTTCAGGTCCTTGAGCCTGTCAAGATCAATAAGAACATTGGCTTTTTTCATACAGTCATTAATTGGAGGCAGATCATGGTAAAATTTATAATTAATTTTCTTCATTATAATGAAACTCACAAATACATATAGGTATCAGGTGTTTTCTTCGAGGAATTTCAGGATTGTGGCAGCAATAAAACTAACATCTTCATTGGTAAGTTCAGGGTAACTCGGGAGATTCAGCCCCCTGTAACTCAGATTATCCGTTACCGGGAATCCGATTTCGTTATGGTCCGCATACATAGGCATGGTATGACAGGGATAGAACAAAGGGCGTGAATCGATTTCATGCTTCTTCATGTGGTTTACCAACTTATCGCGTAAGCCGGAATTCTTAAGTAATATGGAGCACATCCAATAGGAATGTTGTGTATCCACTTCCTGTTCGTGAAATTCTATACAGGTATCCCGGAAGGATTCGCGGTATGCATTTGCAATCCGTATTTTATCAGCAAGAATTTCACCTATACATTCGAGTTGTGCCAGGCCGATAGCAGCACATAAATTAGTCATTCTGTAGTTGTATCCAATTACGTCATGCCAGTATACCTTTGAAGTAACGCCCTGGTTTTTGATATGGGAAGCTTTTTCAATTAGCTGACGGTTATTTGAAATTACCATTCCGCCTTCGCCGGTTGTAATAGTTTTGTTGCCGAAGAAACTGAAAGCAGCAATGTCGCCGAAAGTTCCGACATGCTTTCCCTTATAAAGGGTGCCAATGCCTTCGGCACAGTCTTCGATTAGCAGTAGGTTATGCTTTTTGCAGATGGAAAGAATCCGATCCATGTCGCAGGGTGCTCCATAGAGATGCACCAGCAGGATTGCTTTGGTTCGGTCGGTAATTTTTCGCTCAATATCGGCCGGATCGATTTGCCAGTTGTGGCTGCATACATCAGCAAAAATAACTGTGGCACCGGTATAATGCACAGCATTTGGAGTTGCAACATAAGTAAAATCAGGTACTATAACTTCATCGCCTGCACTAATGTCAGCAGCCATCAATGCCAGGTGAAGTGCAGCGGTGCCGTTGTTTACCGAAGTTGCAAATGCAGCACCCGTATATTCAGCAAAACTGGTTTCAAATTTTTCGATATAACTTCCTTTCGACGATATCCAGGTAGAATCGAGGCAATCCATTACATATTTCTTCTCATTCCCAGTAAAAGAACGGTTATAGACCGGATATTTCATAGGCCTGATAATTTATTATTATTTGTCATGCTGACTCAATTTAGCCCAGTTACATGACTTATTTAATTATTATATTTTTTCACTCCGTAATAATTGCTGAATGGACAGCCCAGGATATGATTAAAATTAGAAAATAGAAACAGGCTGAAAAAACCATTAGTATTGTCAGGTCCTGTAAATAGTAAATACAAGCACTTGAGCGAATACAGTAGATGGTCAGTAATGATTGTTTGCCTGAGAATACAGGGCTTTGCAACAATCAGAATTCAAATGTAGGATAAAATTAAACGAATGAATCTGAAAAGTGAAAATAAATGTTTACGATGAAGCTTCTTGTTTCAGGGGAATTGACCGATTTAGAAGAATAGACATAATGGGGAACAGCTTGTTTAAAAAGATTCGGGAAAGGTTATCAAGGGGAAGCGAACAGGCAGCAGCTAAAATAGCTTTTCATTCAACTTGTGCCTGTCTTTATCGCGTAAAGTCTTTTTTTGCAGATTTTTATCAATGGCTTGTGTTAGGTCAATGCCTGTTTGGTTTGCCAGGCATACCAGCACAAAAAGAACGTCGGCCATTTCATTGGCAAGGTCGGCCTGCTTGTCCGATTCTTTCTCGCTTTGTTCACCATACCTGCGTGCCATGATACGTGCAACTTCTCCAACTTCCTCCATCAGGACGGCTGTATTGGTGAGCTCATTAAAATACCTCACCCCATTGGTCTTTATCCACTGGTCAACAGTATGCTGCAATTCTTCTATGGTCATTTAGTTTCTGATTATTCCAGGAAAATTAATCTTTTACTTCAAGCCGGAATCCTGTTCCATGTATATTCACAATTGAGATATCGGGATCGTCTTTCAGGTATTTTCTGAGTTTAGTGATGAAAACATCCATGCTTCGGCCGATAAAGTAATTGTCGTTTCCCCATACGGCTTTCAACGTTTTTTCGCGGGTAATAAGCTGGTTTTTATGGCTGTATAAAACACGAAGCAGTTCAACTTCTTTGGTAGTAAGCGCTATGCGTTTTTCTGCTATACGCAGTTCGTGGTTGAGGGAGTCAAAAGTGTATTTTCCAAGGGTAAATACACCTCCCAAATTCGGCTTTTCAGAAAGTTCACCCGGTTCCGGGCGACGGCAACGCCTGAGTATCGCTCCAATGCGGAGTTCAAGTTCTTCGCTGCTGAAAGGCTTTGTAATATAATCATCGCAACCGGCTTTAAACCCGGTTACGCGGTCTTCCATCTGGCCACGGGCTGAAAGAAAGATGATAGGAACCTCCTGATTCAGTTCACGTATTTCGGTTGCAAGGGTAAATCCGTCCTTACGGGGAAGCATAATATCGAGAATCAGCAGGTCGAATGGCTGCAGCTTAAATATCTCCAGGCCTTCGTTTCCATCCTGTGCCCTGAAAACTTCATAATCCTGAAGTTCAAGGTAATCGCGCAGCACATCGCCCAGGTTAATATCATCTTCAACTAATAATATTTTTGCTTTCATAAGGCTACTGATTTTGTGAAATGTTGCTCAGATAATCGAGGGGTAACGAAATTTCGAACCTGCTTCCATTGCCAGGCTCACTGTGCAGGTTAATGTTTCCGTTATGTGCATCAACAAGACGTTTTACATAATATAAACCTAGTCCAAAGCCTTTTACATCGTGCAGGTTCCCTGTATGTACACGATACATTTTCCGAAAGATATGCTTCTGGTTTTCAGCGCTTATTCCAATTCCTTTATCCACAACCGCAACAACAACATGGTCATTCCTGTTAAATGTACTAATGACAATATCAGGGATTCCGGGTGAATATTTATTGGCATTGTCGAGTAGGTTGATGACAACATTTTCGATATGCATACTATCGGCATACACCATGTGGTTGGCTGCATTGAGCAGGAGTTTTAACGAACCGTTTTTTTCTTTCACTAGGAGTTGAAAGCTGTCAGCTGCCTTCTGAATGAGTTGATGTATATCTATGGATTCAAATCTGAGGCTATAGGTACCACGGTCGAGCACAGCAAGCTGAAGTACATGATCAACCTGGTTTTTAAGACGAATATTTTCGTCGTAGATAATGCCTGCATATTTACGGGCTTTTGTTTCGGATAGAAGAACCGAAGGCTTCAGCAGCATTTCGCTGGCTAATGAGATAGTAGCTATTGGTGTTTTGAATTCATGGGTGATGTTGTTCACGAAGTCAGTTTTCATCTCCGAAATTTTCTTTTGTCGCAGAAACGAATAGATGTTGAAAATAAAACCGAAAACAAGGACTATGAGAAGGATGAAGCAAACCAGCAGCCACCAGAAGATGCTGTGAAATGCCCTGTTCCGTTCATCGGGGAACCATGCCCCCAGCACCATCTGGTTATTTTTAAAGATACAGGATAAGGAAGCTGTGTGTGTTGATCCTAATAATTGCGCCTCATAACCCGATTTCGAAATAAATTCGGCGTGAGATGAATCCTGGCTGAAAATACCGTATACATAGGGACCTCTTAAGCCAGCTTCCGAAAATTCATTTTTTATCAGTGGTTTAAGCACATCTGGATTAATACCGCCGGGGAGCAATTGACTTTGCCGTTTACAATCATTTTTACAGAAAAGTCCATCGTTGCAGGTGTCGCCTTTGGATTCGTACATCTGATTTACCGTGCCTTTGAGAGCAAGCCTTACCCGGTTGTCGAATTGCTCTTCCTGTAACAAAAGTGCATTCCTTATCCAGAAAAACTGAATAAAAATAATACCTGCCAAAGCAATACCGGTAATGGAAACTATTATTAAGAATGTTGTTTTCTTCACAGTTTCAAAATTAGGAAGTTAAATGGCATGGAATACAATAGTTAACATATTGTTAACAACACAGGAATAAAGTCTTCTTTTTAAGCGGGAAATTTATTGTAAAAGGATCCCTGCGTTTTATTATTCAGAGCATTCAGTTCTGCAGCAGAATTCTTCAGTTAGAGTTCTGTTTGTCTTTTTTTAGTGATATTGCGTGCAATTACCATAACGGAATCTTCAGTGAGCGGTGTAGCACGGGCCTCGAAGTATTGTTTTTTCTCAGCTCTGACAATGCTGTATTCGAATGAAAGCACTTCCTTCGATTCGATACAATTCCGGTAAATTTCAAGTTGGGTTTTTACTTCCTCAGCGGGGAAAATATGGCTGAGGTTATGACTCCTGATCAGGGCAGGATCCATAACAAGTTCGGCTGGCTTGTTAGCAACAAAATCAAGGAAATCGCCCTTCAGGTTTATAACAAATAACATATCGGGTAATACGTTCAGCATGGCATTCATACGTGCCGATTGCTTTATCAGTTCATCAACTGCTTTCCCGTGTTCTGCCTGAAACCAGCGTTCGCGGGTTACATTTCTTCCTGACCCTACCGTTCCTATAAGGTTTCCTTCACTGTCGTAAAACGGGGATTTATAAACATCCAGAAACAGGAATTCACCATGTGTATTGCCTTGTTCGTCGAAACGCTGTGTCTGTTTACTTTCTAATACTATTGTATCCGTATCTCTGCATATTTCGCCAAAGGTATGCCATTCCGGATTTTCGGGATGGCTTTCCCGTTCCCGCTGTGCAAAGAACAGATCCGTCTTCCCGACAGGTTCGCTGGTATCAGTTGCATTTAGCAGGCCTGATCCCATTGCTTTATTCACAAAAATGTACTCGTTATCCAGATTTTTGGCCCAGATCATATCAGGGACATTGTCGCACATCAAGCGGAGCATCTGGTACATTTCTTTGTATTTCTTCTCGCTTTCCCTGATCAGCTTTTCGTTATTTTTACGTGCTGATATATCGTTAAGCATAATTAAAGCAGATATTCTATTGTTGAAAACAACTGGTATTGAACTGGTTTCACAGGTTTTTCTATTTCCATCCCTGCAAATTATATCTCCTTCCACCGTTTCATTCTCCATATTCCGTTCGAGCTGCAGAATACGTTCTTTAATCAAAACTTTTGATTCCTCAGCTATGACATCCAGTGCAGTTATACCGATAAGATCATCAGGGCTATCGTAGCCGAAAATATGGGCAGCTGCAAGATTACTGTATATATATATGCCTTTGTGCATAACAAGTATGCCCGCCGGAGAGGCTTCAAGCAAGTTGCGAAATTGTAATTCGCTGGTTTCCAGTTCATTTTCAATGGCTTTTGAATCGGAGATATCCGTTGCAATACATTGCAGGTAATCATGGCCTTCTTCATTGTAAAATGTAGTCTGAAAACGGATTTGCAGCTCTTTTTCACCCTGTAAAAGCCTCAGGTTGGTAGATAAAGTTGTTTTGGAAGCAATTATTTTATTGACCTGAAAATTCAATAACTCTGCACTTTCGGGATGAATGTAGTTGCTAAGAAGTTCTCCGTTAACAGCTGATTCATCAAGTGCGAACAAGCGGCAAAACGCTTTATTGCTGGCAACAATAACTCCATTTTCATCTAAGATACAATAACCGACCGGTGCATTATAAAATAAGCTGTGGATCCGTTTTCTGGCCTTCTCGAGGTAGCCTTTCAACAAGCTGTTATCAGGATGAGTAGAAACGATCGGATTTCCGGGTAGGATTTCCTCGATTAGCTTCTCTAACTGGGAAATGTATTCATTGGTAGGAACATAAACTTTATGGTCAAGTACCGACTGAGCTTTTGAACGAAATGCATCTATATTAAAGGACTCTGACATAGTTATTAGTTATAATAATAGACCTGGTATTGTAATAGGAATGATAATGATATGGTTCAAATAATGTTATTGAATGATAGTAATGATTCATCAAAAGTAAGAATGATGGTGAAAAATTACAAAAATAGTCTGCTATAACAGCAATAAATTTTTTAAATGCCACTATATCAATACGATCCGTGTTGAAAAATATTCTATCCGATGCACTTACAATAACTTTCTTATCTTTGTACCATAAAATTCTTTCCATGGAAACTTCGAGGGTGACATATACAGGCGATTTACGCGCCCAGGCAATGCATATAAAATCCGGTCAGGTTTTTATTACCGATGCCCCAACAGATAACCAGGGAAAAGGAGAAGCTTTTTCGCCTACCGATTTACTCGCAACTTCACTGGGAGCATGTGCAATTACGGTTGTTGGCATTGCAGCGCGCACTCACGGATTTAATGTGGATGGCACTGTACTTAAAATAACTAAAATTATGGCTTCGGAACCACGCAGAGTAGGCGAAGTGATAGTGGAAATGGATTTTCCCGCTGTGAAATATTCCGAAAAGGAAAAGAGTATTATCCGACACACCATCAACACATGCCCTGTAAGTCAAAGCCTGAATCAAAATCTGAAACAGACCTTTATTCTTAACTTTTCGGACTAATGCCGATAATGGAAGATAACCTAATAACAGGGACTGAAGGTAAAAAAACAATAGAAGTCACGGCTGATAAATTAGCTTCTTTTATTGGATCAGGAACGCTTGAAGTGTTTGCAACACCTGCTATGATAGCACTTATGGAGCAGACCGCCATGGAGAGTGTTGCGCACCTGATTCCAGAGAAATACGTAACTGTTGGCACCGAGGTTTCGGTTAAGCATTTTAAAGCAACATTGCCCGGGAAAATGGTTACCTGTAATTCAAAACTAATCCAATCGGAAGGCAGGAAACTGGTTTTCGAAGTAATGGCCAGCGACGAATCAGGGATGATCGGCAAAGGCACTCACACCCGTTATATTGTTGATAAACAGTTTTTTATCGATAGTCTAACAACAATATTAAATTAGTACTTCAACAAAAAAATATACGCTTTTGGAACCTTCAACAACTGGCCCGGTGCCACAGACATTTATCGTAAAAACCATTGCAGGTCTCGAACAAGTACTGGCTGACGAAATCGTACAACTCGGCGGTGACAATGTTCAGATCCTAACCCGGGCAGTAAGTTTCGAAGGCGACAAGCGATTGCTTTATAAGGCTAATTACTGCCTTCGTACCGCTCAAAGGATCCTCATGCCGATATTCACTTTCCAGATGGCCGATGAGGATGATTTGTACAACCAGATCACAGCATATCCATGGGAGAATTTTCTCACTTTACAGAAGACATTGGCTGTTGATGCTGTTTCGAGCGACTCAGAGCTGACCCATACACACTATATTGCCCAGCGGACCAAAGATGCTATTGTCGACCGTTTTCGTATCATCAGTAATGGTCGCAGACCGTCAGTTGATACCGAAAATCCGCATGTAAGGATTAACATTCACATCAGGGGCAGTATCTGCGATGTATCGGTCGATAGTTCGGGCGCATCACTACATAAACGTGGATACAGGGTTTCCAATGCCGAAGCACCCATGAGCGAAGTTCTTGCCGCAGGTCTGATCATGCTTTCGGGCTGGAAACACGATTGTAATTTTATTGATCCTATGTGCGGCTCAGGGACGCTGGTTATTGAAGCGGCTATGATTGCCAATAATTTCCCTGCGGGAATGTACCGTAAGGAATTTGGTTTTATGCACTGGCCCGATTTTGACCAGAATCTCTGGAATGAGGTAACGAAAGAAGCGCTGGATAAACAAACCGAATTTGACTTCCAGATTTTAGGCAGTGATATTTCCACCAAAAACCTGGCTTCAGCAAAAGCAAATGTAAAATCTGCCCGGCTGCATAAAGACGTAACACTTTCTGTAAGTGCTTTTTCAGCTATTCAGCCACCTGCAGGTGCTCCTGGTATTGTGATAATCAATCCGCCTTACGGTGAACGCATCAGGCTTAATGATATCATCGGGTTGTACAAAAGTATCGGTAATACGCTGAAACAGGAATTTGCAGGCTACCAGGCCTGGGTAATAAGCAGCGACCAGCGGGCACTTAGCTTAATCGGGCTTAGGCCCACAGCTAAATTGCCGGTCTTTAACGGTCCGCTCGAATGTCGTTTCGAACATTTCGATTTGTACAAAGGCAGCAAAAGAGGCCGGTATATGGATGGTGAAAATACCGGTGAAGAAGGCAAGGCTGATGAGCGTGACTATTCGAACCGTGAGGACAAACCCAACTGGCGCAGTAAAGATGCTCCTGAGGGGGATTTTGATTCCCTCGATCCAAAGCCGCGTGAATTTAAGTCGCGTGAGATTAAACCCCGCAGCGAATACAGCGAACGAAAATCGACGCGATTCGAAAGCAAAGAAGGTGACAATTCGGGAAGCAGGCCTCCGCGTCGTGAGAACGATGCTCCAAAAAGTGAATTTAAGTCGCGTGAATTCAAACCCCGTGAATATAAACCACGCGACGAAAGTAGCGAAAGTGTTTTCATTCCCCGTAAAAACAGGGAAGGCGACAGCAATTCCGGTGAAAGTGTCAGGCCTGTCCGTGATGACCGCTACAGTAAAAACGAAAGGCCTGAACGCCGGAAAGTCGAAAAAATCAAGCTGAAACCTGCTACGCGTATTGAAGAAAGAAATGAATATCTCAATGTCAGGAAACCTGTTGCCGAAATACCATCAGAAATTCCTGAAATTGAAAAGATTGTGGTTGCTACTGATCCGTCAATAGAAAATACACCCCAACGTGAACCTTCAAAAGGCAATAAATTTACAGAACAAAGGGATTATAAAATTGCCCGCACCCGGGAACTCAGGCCGCGAAAACCAAAAGCAGAGGATAGCGCAACTGTAAAACCTGAAACAAAACCTGAAACAAAACCTGAACCCAAATCGCCAAAACCAGAGCCAAAATTACCGAAACCACCGGTTAATTATGATGATCTTGAGGATTAATTGATTTGCCATCAGCTGTTTTTAGCCTTGTGGTTTGTTCACAGAATAATGGTTTATTGCGACAGATCAAATGTTTATCTGTCAATTAATTACAGTGAATATTGGCTGTAGTTAAGCGTTGAGTCTTAAACATTGTGCTTTCTTCGTGTTTTAGTGCCTTGGTGGCTAAATAAAAATAGCCACAAAGTTTCAATGCTACTTAGCATCACTAATTAAGATTTCAAAGCTTTTCTGTACCTGAGTCAGAATAATTATAAAATTCAGGACTTAGGTGCCCTTTTACAATATTTGGTTTTAGTAGTCAGCTATTCAGCAAAATTAGCGCTCAATCTGTAAAAATTCCTACCTTCGCTTTTCAGGCTCACTTAGTATCCTATGCGCACCACAATATTTGTAAATGTTCTGCTTCCCTTACCGGTTCCGGGTTATTTTACATACCGCGTGCCCTTCGATCTGAACGATTCGGTTGCAACTGGTAAACGCGTAGTGGTGCAGTTCGGGAAAAAGAAAGTGTATACTGCAGTTATACATAGCATAACAGAAAAGGCACCTGAGGTTGAAACAAAATATATTCTTGGGGTGCTCGATCTGCATCCGGTTGCCAATCAGTTCCAGTTCAGGCTTTGGGAATGGATCGCTTCCTATTATTGCTGCACCGTTGGCGAAGTAATGAATGCAGCCTTGCCGGCAGCACTTAAACTTGCCAGCGAATCGAAAATCAGGATAGTACCTGGTGTGGAAATCAGCGAGAAAATACTTTCGGAAAAAGAGTATAACCTGCTACGGGCATTGAAGGAAAACGGGGCATTGTCCATTACGGATGCTTCACGTTTTGCCGACCTTGTAAAGATTATACCGTTGATACATAACCTCATCGAGAAAGGTTATATAGTTACCGAAGAAGAAATTCATGAACGGTTTACCCCAAAAACCCTTTCGTTTATAAAACTTACCGATGCCTTCAGCAGCGAGGAACAACTTCAACAACTTTACGATAAACTGGAACGGAAGGCACCCAAGCAGCTTGACCTGCTGATCGAATATATACAACTCTCGAAAATCATGTCGGACAATCCGGTGGAGGTTTCGCGAAAGGAATTGTTTGCCCGTATTGATGATGCAGCTTCAAAATTTAATGCATTGGAGAAAAAAGGTGTTTTTGAGGAATACGATAGGGAAATAAGCCGGCTGAACTACAGGCAGGCCACCCACAAAGCCGAGAATATCATTCTGACAGCTGAACAGCAGCGCGCTTTGGAGGAAATATCTGTTTCGTTTGCCGAAAAAAATGTGACCTTGCTTCATGGAGTGACTTCGAGCGGGAAAACCGAAATTTATATTAAACTCATCAGGCAAATGCTTGATGAAGGGAAGCAGGTATTGTATCTTTTACCTGAAATTGCGCTTACCACTCAAATTATTAACCGCCTGCAGAAATATTTCGGGAATGAGGTCGGAGTGTATCATTCGCGCTACAATGAGAATGAGCGTGTCGAAATCTGGCAGCATGTAGCCGGAACGGGTAGCCAGTCATTTAATGTACTGCTGGGAGCCCGGTCAGCCATGTTCCTGCCTTTCAACAATCTTGGGCTGATAATTATCGACGAGGAGCACGATGCATCCTACAAGCAGTATGATCCTGCGCCACGATACAATGCCCGCGATGCAGCTGTTTTTCTGGCATCGATGCATGGAGCCAAAGTGCTGCTTGGTTCTGCCACTCCTGCTATCGAGAGCTTTTACAATGCGAGTCAGGGCAAATACGGGTTGAGCTCTCTTACTGAACGGTTTGGCGGGTTGCTGCTTCCGCAGGTCAAACTTGTTAACCTGAAGGATGAACACCGCTTGAAAACCATGCAGTCGATCTTTTCATCCGCTTTGATACGTGAAGTGGATGCTGCCCTGGCAGCCGGTGAGCAGGTAATATTATTCCAGAACAGGCGTGGATTTTCGCTACATATCGACTGCGATAACTGCAGCTGGATTCCACATTGTGTACAATGCGATGTTTCACTTGTTTACCATAAAAAACAGAATCAGCTCCGCTGCCACTATTGTGGCTATACCACCCGTATTCCCGACAAATGCCCCGACTGCGGCCATACCCACCTGGTAATGAAAGGATTCGGAACTGAAAAAATTGAAGAGGAACTGTCGCTTATTTTTCCAAAAGCCCGTATAGCCCGTATGGATCTGGATACGACCCGTACACGCTTTGCGCACCAGAAACTGATTGCTGCATTCGAAGAACGAAAAATTGATATCCTGGTGGGTACACAAATGGTGACCAAAGGCCTCGATTTCGACCATGTAAGCCTGGTAGGTATCCTGAATGCCGATAGCTTGCTTTCATATCCTGATTTCAGGGCATTTGAGAGAGGATTCCAACTCATGGCCCAGGTGGCAGGACGGGCGGGTCGGAAAAACCGGCAGGGTAAAGTAATGATACAGGCCTATAACCCCTCACATCCCATACTGGGAATGGTATTGACGCACAATTACGAAGCTATGTACCAGAACCAGCTAGCCGAACGCGAAAAATTTAATTATCCTCCTTTTTGCCGTATCGTTCAGCTTTCGCTAAGGCATGTCGATGCCGATTTAATCAACAAAGCAGCCAGTGAACTGGCTAAAACCTTGAGGGCATTATTTGGTAAAAGAATGCTGGGTCCCGAATATCCAAATGTGTCGCGGATCCGGAATCAGTACCTAAAAAATATTCTGTTAAAATTTGAAAAGGGAATTCCATTGCCTAAAGCAAAAGACGAAATCAAGAAAGCTATAATAAAGCTGAATGCACATCCGGATTATAAATCGGTGCGCGTATTAATTGATGTGGACCCCATGTAAGTGATTGTTTTGAAGTCAGATTCGTGAAAGTACCCTTATTTCATTTTATCAGAAATCTGCTTACCTGGGTCTATACCGTATAATTATAAAATTTGCAGGTAGTTTTTAGAACAAACCATGCAGATTGGCCTGAACCCTTTCAATGATCTGACCCAGATCTTCGGGATTATCCTGGAAATTAATATTATCTACATCAAATATCAGGAGTTTGCCATCGGTATAATCGTTTATCCAGCTTTCGTAACGGTCGTTCAGACTTTTAAGGTAGTCGAGGCGGATGGACGCTTCGTAATCGCGGCCCCGTTTCTGTATGTTCCTGACAAGGGTAGGCACATCAGCACGCAGGTATA
The DNA here is from genome assembly GCA_903822525.1 of uncultured Bacteroidales bacterium. Taxonomy (GTDB): domain Bacteria; phylum Bacteroidota; class Bacteroidia; order Bacteroidales; family UBA4417; genus UBA4417. The sequence goes on from CAIJPI010000180.1 coordinate 99,897, forward strand.
TCAGCAGGTCGGGAGGTTGTATAAAAGATGACATAAGCTCGAACAACGACTGGTAATTTTCGTAATCGCGTGTAGTCATAAGGCTCATGGCATGAAGGTTAGGCGCAAAAATATGAGCGTCTTCATATATAGTACGATCCTGGATTACATTTTTGCCGCTTTTGCGAATATCAACGATTTGCCGGAAACGGCTGTTCAGAAAATAAATCTGCAGGTTAAACGACCAGCGTTGCATATCTTCATAGAAACTTGGAAGATATGGATTGGTATCCACATCTTCGTAATGTGGTTGCCATCCAAAGTGCTTGGCCAGCAAGCCTGTCAGTGTTGTTTTGCCGGATCCTATATTCCCTGCTATTGCTATATGCATTCCCATAAGTACAAGTGTTATCAGTCAGCTAATTTATTAAGAATCTTGTTTACGAAGAAAAACATTTACGTATTGTTGATAACTAGTTAATCCACGTATGGGTGTAATTTTCCTTTTTCTTACCAGGACGATCCGGATTGTACAGAGGTTCAAAGCGATAAATCTGCTTGTGTCAGCCGATATTCAATCTATTCCATTGGCCTTATTGGAAAATAAATTGCTCATATGACTGGGTTCATCTTCTCCTCGTTTCACTGCTTTTCTGTATTTCCCCTGTTTTGAGCATACAAAAATGCAGTCTAGTCAGCTCTTTTGCTCAAAGTCAGAATTTCTTCCACATATTTCCGTTCGTTCGACAATCTCGGAACTTTATGCTGTCCTCCAAGTTTACCATGTTCGCGGAACCATTCATAGAAAGTTCCTTTTTCAACCTGTCGTATTACCGGCAGTAGCAGCATCAGGTTATGATATCGTTTGGCTTCGTAATCCGAATTCAGCGATTTCAGAGCATTGTCGAGCATTTCGCTGAAATATTCAATGCTTTCGGGAGGTGTTTCAAATTCTATAACCCATTCATGAGCTGCTTTTTCGTTCTCTTTCAGGAAAATGGGAGCAGCAGTATATTCGGTGATAACGGCACCGGCTTTTTCACAGGCGGTTGCCAGGGCTTTTTCGGCGTTATCAATAATAAGTTCTTCGCCAAAAGCATTGATAAAACTGCGGGTCCTTCCTGTAATTTTTATACGGTAAGGATCAGAAGACGTAAACATAACTGTGTCGCCTATCATATAACGCCACAAACCGGCATTTGTGCTGATCACCATGGCATAGTTAACTCCGGTTTCGACTTGCCATATGGGAAGGGTAAGCGGGTTTGGTTTGTCGATTTCCGTAACGGGCATGAATTCGTAAAAAATTCCGTAATCGAGCATCAGAAGTAAATCGTCGGCATCGAGCCTGTCCTGAATGCCGAAAAATCCTTCGCTGGCGTTATAGGTTTCGAGGTAATGCATTTCAGGCGGGCAGATCTTGCGGAATTGCTCACGGTAGGGGGTAAAACTCACTCCGCCATGGACAAACAATTCCAGGTTCGGCCATACCTCTTTAATATTCGTTGCCCCGGTTATTTCCAGTATTTTGTTCAAAAGCACCAGTGTCCATGACGGAACACCCGTTATATTCGTGACATCTTCATCCTTGGTGATCATAGCCATTCGGAGAAGTTTGTCTTCCCATTCATCCATAAGAGCCACGCTCATATCGGGCGTACGGATCAGTTGTATCCAGAAGGGAAGGTTCTCCATAATAATAGCAGAAACATCACCATGGTAGGTGTCCGCCATTTCATTATCCATCTTGAAACTGCCACCCATTCCCAGTACCTTACCGCTGAAAATCAGTGATGAGGGGTTGCTGTTGCAATAGATCGAAAGCAGGTCCTTGCCGCCTTTCATATGGCATTCCTCGAGTGCTTCGGCTGTAACAGGAATAAACTTGCTTTTATCGCTGGTGGTGCCTGAACTTTTAGCAAACCACTTGACCTCGGTAGGCCACAGTAGGTTATTTTCGCCTTTTCTAAGCCTGTCGATATAGGGCTTAATAGCATTATAGTCGCTAATAGGCACACGCTGACGGTATTCATCTAATGAATTGATGGTTCGGTAGTCGTATTTAAGTCCCCATTCGGTATCGCGGGCAGTATATAACAGGTTCTCGAACCACTCTTCCTGCACTTCGTGCGGGTATTTCATAAATAACTCTATCTGGTGGATGCGTTTGCGTATAAACCACGATATCACCGAATTAAATAATGTCATAAAAGTATAATTTCAAAAGATTCGATTTTTCAAAATTAAGAAATTATTGGGAGTGTTTTCGGTGGGATTTACTGTTTTATCCACAAATTGCTTAAATGGCTAACAAATAAGCGAAAATATCTGTGTTCATATGTGTTCATTTGTAGATTATTCTTTCTTGCTTTTTATCGTCCTGCTGAAAAAAGGCTACCTTTATTCCTCAAATTATTTTTAATGGAAAAGCGCAATGCCCTTATTGCCGGTGCCACCGGATTAGTTGGAAATAGTATTCTGCAGCAATTGCTGGCAGATGATCAATACGAAAAAGTCGTAATCATTGCCCGTAAGCCAATGGAAATCAAGCACCCGAAACTTATTCATCAACTAATTGATTTTGATTCAATTGAATCAATTAAATTAGATTTTTCGGTTGATGATGTATTTTGTGCGCTTGGCACTACCATTAAAACTGCCGGATCACAGGATGCATTCTACAGAGTGGATTACACCTACGTAGTAAACCTTGGAAAATGGTGTGTCTCTAATACCGTGAAGCGATTCCTGATTGTGAGCGCAATGGGAGCCAATGCAGAATCAGGTATTTTCTATAACCGGGTGAAAGGTGAAATGGAAGCAGCTGTAAGCCAGCTGAATATTCCGCAGAAACAAATTTTCCAGCCTTCGCTGCTTATGGGAAACCGGACCGAAAAGCGTAGTGGTGAAAAAATAGCGCAGGCCGTTATGGGTGGTCTGGGGTTTCTGTTTACCGGATCATTATTAAAGTACAAAGGAATACATGCTGATGTGGTGGCAAAAGCAATGATAAAAGCTGCCAAATCGGAAGCAATAGGTTTTACCGTTTATAATTCAGGGGAGTTGCAGGGAATGGGCAAATAAAAAGCAAATAGCTGTAAGGTTATTATAGCTTCCTTCTTTTTAAAAATTGCTCCCTGATGAATCATGCACTTATCCTTTCCGGGAAGCTCCTTTACCCCCGAAAAATCCCCATCCGCCACTGCCAAGCAGGAATCCGAATCCATACCAGGCGCCGTTGTTATTCGGAGCATAAACTGTGATATCAGTCCTGAACAGCATGGCAATCAGGTCGAAAGGGGCAATAAATCCATGAAGCAAACCGCCCCAGAAACCAAATGTGTGACCTGTAAGGCAAGGGGTTATAATTTCTTTATTGGCACAACCGGTTAAGAGGGCCAGACTTATTATGGCCACGGTGAAGAAAACGGCAGGACTGATCTTTTTGAACACTTCTTTGAATCTGAACATGGTTTTTGATTTTTTTAAAAATGAATAATTCAAGTGGTTTTTAACTAATTTTCTAAGGGTTACTGTCGGGTGTTACCTGTCTGAAAGCCCTGACTGCTGATTAGGAGGTAGGATATGGCGGTTGCCTGTATGCAAAGGAATCAATTAGCGTATGAGGAGCCGCATTTACCTTGTCCTCATCTATCATTTCCTTAAGGTAATACAACACAACACTGCCTTTCTGGTAGTGAATATATCCCTGGTTTTCAGTCTTCATCAATGGGCGCTCGGCTTAGTTTTTTAAATATGATTTTTAAATATTTCACTATAAAAAGACTTGGTTTGGCTTGAGAGGAAAAGGTCATAATTTCGAATTGGTTGAAAAATGAATAGAGTTCAAATATAGTGTTAAATATTTAACACTATATTTGAATCTTAATAATTCGCCGATGAAGACCATTCCCGATTTTTTTGAAGAAAATGTTAAAATGTTTGCCGAAAATGTCTACCTGTTAGAGAAAACAGGGACGGAATACGAAGGCTCTACCTATCAACAAATCAAGGATTTAGTTGAGCAGTTTGCTGCCGGGCTGCTTAGTCTCGGCGTAGCAAAAGGTGACCGCTTAGCACTTCTGTCGGAAGGTCGTAATGCCTGGGTGGTCAGCGAGATAGGGGTTTTATACACGGGTGCTATCAATATACCTTTGTCGGTTAAACTTGCCGAGGCCGACGAAATCCGTTTCCGGCTTGCCCATGGTGGCGTAAGCATGGCTATTGTCTCGGGAAACCAGGCAAAAAAAATCCGCGACATAAAACATGACCTCCCTGAGTTTAAGAAGCTCATCCTGCTGGATGGCGATGCTCAAGATGATTCCGAGATCACCTACGATGCTGTATTAGAGCTTGGCAAACAGTTTCTGGCAAGTTCGTATGATGCTTTTATGAATGCGCGGAATGCCATACAACCCGACGATCCGGCCAATATTTGCTATACTTCGGGCACAACTGCCGATCCCAAAGGGATTGTTCTTTCGCATAATAATTATGTTTCCAATGTGTACCAGGGATATACACTTATGGATATCCCTCCTCACTATACAACACTTTTGATCCTGCCCTGGGATCATGCATTTGCTCATACAGCAGGCATCTACTGCATGATGGGCAAAGGAGCATCAATGGCTTCCATTCAGCTGGGGAAAACGGGCATGGAAACGCTTAAAAATATCCCGGTAAATATTAAGGAAATAAAGCCCCATTTGCTGATGAGCGTTCCGGCACTGGCATCAAATTTTAAAAAGAACATTGAAAAAGGCATCAGCGACAAAGGCTTTATTGTTAATGCCTTGTTTAAACACGCATTATATATTTCCTACCAGTATAATAATGATGGCTTCCGCAAAGGACCTGGGCTTTCATTTTTGAATAAGCCTTTGATGAGACTCTACGATAAGATTCTGTTCAGCAAAATTCGCGAAGGTTTTGGAGGCAGGCTCGAATTTTTTATTGGAGGTGGCGCACTACTGGATCTCGAAATCCAGAAGTTTTTTTACGCCATTGGACTGCCTATGTTTCAGGGATACGGGCTTACTGAGGCTTCCCCTATTATTTCGTCGAATTCGCTGGCCAAACATAAATTGGGCTCGTCAGGCTACCTTGTCGGGGATATGAAATTAAAAATCTGCGACGAAAAAGGTAAGGAACTACCTGTGGGTGAGCACGGCGAAATAGTGATACAAGGCGAAAATGTTATGCTGGGCTATTGGAACAATCCTGAAGCCAGCGCCCAGTCGCTTCGCGATGGCTGGCTGTATACCGGCGACCTTGGGTATATGGATGAGGATGGGTTTCTGTATGTGCTGGGACGCTATAAAAGCCTGCTGATAGCTGATGATGGCGAAAAATACAGCCCTGAAGGAATAGAAGAAGCCTATACCGGGCAGAGCCATTTTATTTCGCAATGTATGCTTTATAACAACCAGCATCCGTATACAATAGTTCTGGTTGTTCCCGAAAAAGCGCAACTACTGAGCCATCTCAAACACAAAGGTCTCGACCCGTCTACTGATGCAGGTATTCATGAAGCGATTCGCTGTATTGGACATGAGCTGAACCACTATCGCAAACATGGCCATTATGGCCACATGTTCCCTCACCGCTGGCTTCCGGCTGCTGTCGGGATATTGCCGGCTCCGTTTACTGAAGACAATCATATGATGAACACAACAATGAAAATGGTTCGGGGTAAAATTACCGATCATTACATTCAACTGATTGATTTCCTTTTTACTTCCGAGGGCAAGGATATATACCATAAACGGAATTTTGAAAATATGAGGACATTCCTGGGGAAATGATTATAGAAACAGCAGTATAAACCGCTCCATTCTTTGACATTTTTTTACTGTCTAAATTTTTAAATTGAAGTGATTTATCAAGTTATTTGCTCAATCTACTGTCAGGCTGAGAAGCCTGCCCTGAGCCTGCCGAAGGGGAGTCGAAGCCCAATGAAGCATCTCAATATTTTCGTTTTAGCGTTGAACGAGTGCATTTCGACTTCGCTCAATGTGACAGAAATACAGGGTTTTGATGCTTGAAAGTAGTTTTATCATTTTTAAACAGTTACTTAACATTTTAGCCTTCGAAAATTAAATTCATGATTGTCTTTCCCAACTGTAAAATCAACCTTGGCCTTTGGGTTACGCAACGCCGCAAGGATGGGTATCATAACATCCAAACTGTTATGTTTCCGGTTCCCTGGTGCGATGTTCTGGAAATTGTGTCTGCAAAAGATTCAGGAACTACAATAACCATAACGGGTATTCCGGTGGGAGGGGAGGCTGAGAATAACCTTTGTTACCGTGCGTGGCAGATGCTGGCTGATGCATTTGGGATACCGCCGGTTCATATCCATTTGCATAAAGTGATTCCAACAGGTGCCGGGCTGGGCGGAGGTTCGTCGGATGCATCCTTTACGTTGCGGTTGCTGAATGTATTGTTTAAGTTGAACCTGGATACAGATGCCTTGCGGACATTTGCCGTAAAGTTAGGAATGGATTGCCCGTTTTTTATTGAAAATGTACCTGCGCTTTCGACTGGGAGGGGCGAATTTCTGAAACCGGTTTCGCTTTATCTCGATGGCTTATACCTTGTGGTGGTGAAGCCTCCGGTTCATGTAAGCACTGCTGCAGCTTTTATTGGAATAAAACCTCTCAGCAGGGAAAATTCGATTGACGAGTATACTGATGCCTCAATAGAGCATTGGAGGCATACCTTGCACAATGATTTTGAGAACAATGTTTTTGAATTGTATCCTGATATCCTTGAAATAAAGAATTCGCTGTACAGGCAGGGTGCTGTGTATGCTTCCATGAGCGGGAGCGGATCAGCTGTTTACGGTTTATTTAAAAAGGAAACGGCTATCATGGACTACCCGGGCTGTGAAGTATTTCAAACTTTACTTGGGAGCCAGTCTCAATAAAATGATAGCCACTATTCCATAAATAAAGTTTGGAATCCATAACGCTACTGCTGCAGGCAGGTTCCCGAAGATTGCAAAAACCGAAGTTATCTGGAGCAGAAGTATAAAAGTAAACGCAATAGCTATTCCCATTCCGAGGTGCATCCCAATTCCACCCCTGACTTTCCGGCTCGAAAGGGCTACTCCGATAAAGGTCAGCACCAGGTTGGCAAAAGGGAATGTGAGCCGTTTGTATTTTTCGAGGTTGAATTGACCTGTCAGGGTGCTGCCTCTAAGTTTTTCCTGCTTGATAAAGCGGTTTAGCTGGTTGTAGGTCATTATTTTGGCATCCTCTATATCGACCATGAAATCAGAAGGTGTAAATGCCATTACGGTATCGGTTTCGCGACCCTGGTATATTTTTTCTCCTTGTGGCCGTATTTTTCGTAGCACATAGTTGTTCATTTTCCAACGGCTTTGAATGCTGTCCCAGGTAATCATGTCAGCTTTCAACTTTAATGTTAAGCCTGTGCTGTCGAATTTCTCAAGGCTGAAGCGGTATCCTATTTTTCCGATACTGTTAAAATTCTCGACATACACATAAGTCCCGGGCTCCAGTTGCATATGCATATTCATCTGATGCGACTGAAAAGGATTTTTAATGTATTGCTTTTCGAAGGCTCTTAAATTCCGGTTGGTAAACGGAATAATATAATTCATCAGCCCGAACGAAAGTACTGTGAGAAAAATCCCTGAAACAAGATAAGGTACCAGCATACGCCAGAAACTTACTCCTCCGTTCAGAATGGCCACTATCTCGGTGTTGGATGCCATTCGTGAAGTAAAGTATACTACCGCAATAAAGGTGAACAATCCGCTGAACATGTTCACGAAATACGGGATGAAGTTGAGGTAATACTGGAAAACAATAGCTTTCAGCGGCGCATCCTTTTCGATAAAATCATCTATCTTTTCCGAGATATCGAAGATGATAATAATAATTGTAAGCAGCAGAATGGAATAAAAATACGTCCCCAGAAATTTGCGGATAATGTAAATATCAATTTTTTTTAGTCCCAGCACCGTATTTGGCAGTATTTATAGGTTTTCGAAATCAAAAGTACAAAAGTGATCAATAGGAGCGACATGCAATTTTTCTGGGCACACAGGTCCGGGGGAGGAATTGGGGTCAGAGCCTGAATGCCATTTGTTTTACCATCATGTTTTTCCAGCTGATAAAATCGCCTTCTTCAATATGCCTGCGGGCTTCACGTACCAGCCATTGATAGAAAGCAAGGTTGTGAATGCTTGCAATCATTGGACCCAGCATTTCGCCGGCTTTAAACAAGTGTTTCACATAAGCCAGGCTGTATTCTCTGTCGACAAAAGAAGTTCCTTCAACATCCAAAGGCGAAAAATCATCTTTCCATTTTTCATTCCTGAGGTTAATGGTTCCCCTTGAAGTGAATAACTGCCCGTTTCTCCCGTTTCGGGTAGGCATAACACAATCGAACATATCAATGCCGAGGGCGATGTTTTCGAGGATATTCGAAGGAGTGCCGACTCCCATGAGGTAACGGGGTCTGTCAGCCGGCAATATACCGCAAACAAGCTCAGTCATTTCATACATCTGTTCGGCAGGTTCACCCACCGAGAGTCCGCCAATTGCATTTCCTGCGGCATTATGGCCCGCTATCACTTCAGCTGATTTTATCCTGAGGTCGCGAAAGGTACTTCCCTGCACAATAGGGAAGAGCGATTGCTCATAACCATAATGCGGATCTGTTTCTTTAAAGCGGGACATACAGCGCGAAAGCCACCTGTGGGTGAGGTCGAGTGATTTGCTGGCGTACTCATAGTCGCAGGGCCATGGCGTACATTCATCAAAAGCCATAATGATATCAGCACCTATAACACGTTGAATATCCATTACATATTCAGGAGTAAATAGGTGTTTCGATCCATCGATATGCGAATTGAAAACAACGCCATTTTCGTTAAGCTTTCGCCTTTCGGTTAGCGAATATACCTGATATCCGCCGCTATCAGTAAGTATTGGCCCCTGCCAGCCATTAAATTTATGAAGTCCGCCTGCCTTAGCAAGTACATCGAGGCCGGGGCGCAAATATAAATGATAGGTATTGCTGAGTATGATTTGAGCCTGTATGTCATCCTTAACCTCACGCATATGAACCGCTTTTACAGCACCGGCAGTACCTACAGGCATAAAAGCAGGAGTTTCGATCACGCCATGGCCGGTTGTAATGGTTCCTCTTCGTGCGCTACTTTGAGGATCAGTTAACTTTAATTCAAAATGCATTCGTATGTCAGTAAGTTAGTAAACAAAAAAAGGTGAATGCTGTTTCAGCATGGAGAGTGGCGCAAAAAACAGGGTAATCCACAATATAATGATTAACAAAAGTATTTTATAAGGGGCTATATGGCAGTAAAACAATGGTTTACATGGGATTATAGCTGTTATAAACTTTTTTGCAAAGATAGATCATTATTCATTTCAGAGTAATACTTTTGTCAGTCCAATTCATGATATTGATGCTTCAGGAATTTTTTGAACAGGCACCGTTGTTATTTATTACACTTGCATTGCTGGCACTGGCCACGTTAGTCCAATTGTTTTACTACTGGGTAATTTATGGTAAAATAGCTTTCTTTAAACAGAAAAATGAATATGTGCGTTCCGATCAGCCGGTATCGGTGATTGTGTGTGCCCGCGATGAATATTATAACCTCAAAGAAAACCTTCCCCTGCTATTGAGCCAGGATTACTCGGTATTTGAAGTGGTGGTTGTGAATCATGGGTCGGAAGATGAAACGCAATACCTGCTCCGCGACCTGGCAGCAGAACATCCGAACCTTAAAATTGTAAGTGTCCCTCAAGACCTTAATTTTTTTACAGGGAAAAAATTCCCTCTTTCAATAGGGATAAAGTCTGCCAGTTACGATGTGCTTTTATTTACTGACGCCGATTGTAAGCCTTCCGGTAATCAATGGTTACGACGTATGGCTGCCAATTTTACCGAAGGCACCGAAATAGTGATAGGCTATGGAGCTTACAGTAAGGCAAAATCCTTACTGAACCTGCTCATCAGGTTCGATACAACAAGGGTAGCAATGAACTACCTTAGTTTTGCGCGTGCCGGGATGCCTTATATGGGAGTAGGTCGCAATATGGCATACCGTAAATCGCTGTTTTACAAGCAGAACGGGTTTATTTCTCATTATCATATACAATCGGGCGACGACGATTTGTTTATTAATAAAGCTGCAACGAAGAAAAATTTACGCATCGAGATACAGGCCGATGCGCATACCATCAGTACGCCAAAATCATCATTTGATCTTTGGCTGAGGCAGAAACGCCGGCACCTGATGACAGGCGGCTATTATAAAGCTACACATAAATTTGCACTCGGTTTATTCGCTTTCACGCAGGCTTTGTTCTGGCTTGCAGCTGCTGGATTACTTGTAATGTGGTATCAGCCTTACATTGTACTTGGATTGGTTGGCTTGCGATTGTTCAGCCAACTGCTTGTAACCGGCAAAGCAATGAATAAACTCTCCGAAAAGGGCTTTTTACTGCTTGTGCCTTTGTTTGAGCTATTTTTAATGATTATCAGCCCTTTTCTTGCATTTGCAAATATCCTGAACAAGCCGGTTAAATGGCGGTAATCATGTTGAGGTCGTTTCCAACAAAAACGTTTTTTTTTGGTTAATATATATTCAACCGCCAGAAAAGCAGTTTCAAAATAAACAAGATAGTGTTCAAAACCGGGAACAGCGATAGCATCAGCAATTCCGAACGTGATTTGCGTTTGGTCGGGCAGATTATGGAATCGGGCGACAGGGCTGCGTATGCCCAGTTGATGGATACCTATTTTGACAAGGTATATACCCGAATGCTTAAAATGACCGGACAGCCCGGGGATGCCGAAGACATGGCCATGGAGGCGTTTAATAAAGCATTCAGTAAACTGGATCAGTATACGCCTGATTTTGCTTTCAGCACATGGTTATATCGTATTGCAAAGAATAACTGTATCGATCATCTCCGCAGAAATAAGAAGGACAATGACAGCATGGTTAATCCTGATCAGGCTGTATACAGAATAGCAGCGCACGAGCGCGACAATCAGTTGCCGAGTCCTGAACAACTTATGATCAATCAGCAGGAAACCCAGTTACTCCGCGAAATTGTTGATACACTTCACCCTAAGTATAAGGATATTATTAAGTTGCATTATTTTAACGAATTTTCGTGTGATGAAATCGCTCAGCAACTTGATTTACCTGAAGGTACTGTAAAAGTCCGCCTGTTCAGGGCCAGAGAGTTGCTGTATAATATTATGCGTAAACCCTGACTTTGCTTTTGGCCTGCGTCTAGGCAATCGATATTCCTGTCAGAAAGCGGAAATCAATAAATCAGAATAAGTATTTATAGGCTAATTAACTGGTTTGCCAAAGCTTTTCTGCAAGCCCTGCGCCCTGATTCTATCAGTTCCTCCGATTTGTAGAAGTCGAAAACAGAAGCCGATGCGTATGAAATCTCAATAACCACGTCGGGTTTATACTTATCGATATAAATTCCTGCAGCTTTGTTCTGGGCTAGATTTATCGAATCGGAAATTACATCAAACATATTTACGGGCTTGGGTTTGGGCTGTTTGCTGTGGATATATTTTTCGACGTAAGGATCAATTATTTCTGACCATTTTTCATTGAGGGCAGCCCGCATTTTTCCGTAATGATTTTCCTGTATTTTATGGTCTGCAGTATTAGCATGTGATTTATATGGAATATTGGCATTTACATTTACTGCGATCAAAATATCACCGTCAGTGCGTTGTACAAGATCAATAGGCAGGGGATTAAGCACACCGCCGTCCACCAGCAACATGCCATCGTATTGAACCGGCAGGAACACCGTTGGGATGGAACTCGACGCCCGTATAGCCTGCAACAGGCTGCCTTTTTTAAAGACAACTTCTTTATGGCCAATCAGGTCAGCAGCTACACATGCATAAGGCATGGTTAAATCCTCAATATTTATTTCCCCGATAAATTCGCCCAGCAGTTTCAGTATTTTTTCACCTTTTACGAGACCTCCGTGGCCTATTGTAATATCCATGAATTTTATGACATCCATTTTGGTAAACTTCAGAAGCCATTCAGTAAATTCGTTGAGTGTGCCTTTGGCCAGCATTCCGCCAACCAGTGAACCCATCGAAGTACCTGCTACGGATGTTATGGTATATCCTGACTTTTTAAGCTCTTCAATTACTCCGATATGGGCAATGCCCCTGGCACCGCCACTCGAAAGGACCAATGCTACATTTTGTGACATGATTTCCGTTTTTAAAAATGAAAATATATAAAAATATGCTGCTGCAACAGATAGCAGTGTATTTCACAAATATAGTTAAATCAGATGTATTTTGGAAGTGTTTTTATTATTTTTTTTAGTGAAACTTCACATAGGGTCGAAGGCGAAAAGGGGAGAGGCGTGCATACGGCCATACTGTATTCAGGATTTAACCTGAAGGTTTCAATGCCATACTTTTCAGCCTCCTCATTTCCTGTAAGCAGATATGAAACTTCATTTTTGCAGATGGTAAACGAATTCAGGTGCTGGGTAAGGCCGCGGCCGATAGCCTTCAGGTAACTTTCCTTTATAGTCCACAGGGTAATAAAATAATTCATACGGTCTTCATCCTGCAGTTCCATGAGGTCGCGAATCTCAGAAGGAGAAAAGAATCTTTCGGCAATGCGAAGGTTCACCTTCCTCACACGTTCCACATCAATCCCAATCTCAGCAGTAGCAACTGCACAAACTACATAATGCCCTGAATGTGAGATGTTGAAATGCATATCCTTGAGGTTTTCGATGTGTGGCTTGCCTTTTTCTCCAAATACAAGGGATATTTCCTGTTCAGGTTTGCCAAGGTATTGACCTACTGAATACCGTGCAAGCAATTCGCCGGCAACGGTATGCAGCCTGCTTGTGTTATTGAGTCGGTCCTGCACCCGCAACCTGCCTGCCACAGGCAGGTATTGAAGCAATATATCCTGAAATCCGGGAGTATATTCGTCTTCTTCAAGATGCATTACAAAGACCTTTATCATACAAGAGTTTAAATTATCAAAGATTAAATTCTATTAAGGGGTTCAGTTTAAAAATTCTGTTTCTATGATATATTGTGTAAATAGTAAAGATATCAAATCCAGGTAGTTACAAGATGCCAGGAAAATCTGATTTTCTCTGCTGTACTGCATTGTTGACTCACTGCGAGTGATTTAACTTCCTGCTTTTTTGGCTGTATCATGCATAACACGCATCAGGTTGCCGCCCCATATCTTCTTTATATCCTTTTCGCAATAACCGCGTTTCACCAGTTCCAGCGTAATGTTTCCCATCTGGCTTACATCCTTGCACCCTTCAATACCACCTCCTCCATCGAAGTCAGTGCCGATTCCCACATGGTCGATTCCGGCAATTTTTACCATATAGTCGATATGATCAACAACATCGCTCACTGTTGCCAGTTGCTGAGGGAAAGATTTATCAACGGCATGCCATTCAGCACTCGCTGCATCCCATTGTTCATCTTTAAGGTCCTGGAAATTGTTATACTTTTTCCGAACGGCCTGGCGGGCTGAATCGCGTTCGGGATTGGGCAGAGGTTTTTTTACATAATCACTCAGAATGCACATCTGAACTACCCCGTTATTTCCTGCAATAGCCCGGAGCATATCATCGTTGAGATTTCTGGGATTGCCGCAAAGTGTGCGGGCACATGAATGTGAAGCCAGCACAGGAGCCTTACTCATTTTAATGACATCATAAAACGACTGGTCTGAAACATGCGAAACGTCGATCATCATACCCAGCCGGTTCATTTCCTTTACCACCTGTTGCCCGAAAACGGTCAGCCCTGTAGTATTTGCTGTGTCGGTCGAGCTGGTGCAGATATCATTATTTTTAGTATGGCAAAGTGTAATATAGCGGGCTCCTCGATCGTAGAAATGTTTTACATTCGATAAATCATTTCCGATTGGGTATCCATTCTCAACCCCGATAAATACAACAATCTTATTTTTACGTACCAGTTTATAGGCATCGTGAGGGGATGTTGCAATACCGCTGATGTCGCTATGGCGGTTTACTGCGGCATCGATTGAGTCAAAAATCATTTCAGCCTTGGCTTTTACTTTTGCGTTTCCTTCAGCAGTGCGTGGACCCTGGCTGGTAAAAACGGCTAAAAATACAGCATCCAGCCCGCCTTTGCGCATGCGGGGAAAGTCGACACAACTGAAAGGCATAGTTGTGCTGTTATCTTTTGCAACATCAAATTTTTTATTCGAAAAATTAAGCGGAGCATCGGTATGAGAATCAACAGTAAAAGCGGCCAGGTGAATGCGTGCAGCCTTTACCTCCAGGCTTTCGTTTCGCTGTGCTGATGCTGAGCTGAAAATACAAAGTGAAATTATGGTAAGGAAAGGAAATATGTAGGCTGGCTTCATGATTATATATTAGTATAGAAGGCAAAAGTAAGGATATTAGGTTACAAAGGAGCTTTGAAACCGGAAAGTCGAACCACCTCTGCAAGTCCCTGGTGCAAAGGCCCTTCATCAAGTGTTACCTGAGTTTCGCAGGTTTCCACTGACAAAAGCATCTTAAAATCATTTTGAAGCATCTCCGAGGTATAAAGCATGTCAGCTGTTTTAGGCCCGCCGCTTGTAAGGCTCAGCTGCTTTAGAGTGAACGCTTCCAGGATCAGTATTCCGCCTGGTTTCAACGCCCTGATGACTGCATGATGCACTTGTTGTCTTAAGCCATCAGGAAGATGCACAAATATAAGCGTAATACAATCGTATTGGTCCGCAACTGGATGCCAGTTGTCGAGTGACTCAATGGTATAGTTGATTGTAACCCCTTTTGTGTCGGCAAGCAGCAGAGCTTTTTTTTGTCCTTCAACACTTAGGTCGAAGGCATCAGTCTGCCAGCCCAGCGAGGCTGCATATACTGCATTCCGGCCTTCCCCTTCGGCCGGGAATAAGATCCGGCCGGGTTTCAACAAGGTTAATTTTTCTTTTAAGAAGTTGTTAGGTTCCGTTCCATAAACGTATTCCTGTGCGGCGTACCTTTGATCCCATTGGTTCTGCATGGTGTATTTTTTACTGTGTGTTGAGTTTACTGAACAAATGTCATTGTTAACTGGCTACCGCTTGTAATGGACAGGTTAATTGGTTGCGGTAGCAAAACCTGGAACTATTCCACTATAATTTCATCAGCAAAAATCCAGCATTTGTTGCCTGCTCCCGGATGCCATGCCGGGCATATCCCATGGTTGAGAGCAGTAAATTTGATATATCGGATGGAACTTTTAACCGGGAATAGAACGGGTTGAATAACAACTCCCTTTAGTTCGCTTTCAGCTGTGAAACGCCTTTCCCCAATTTGTTTATAGGTAATGCCATCTTCCGAAACCTGAACGATGACTAGTTTTGGGAAGAATATCCACGAATGATTGTCGGAAAGGAAGTTGCAACTGATAGTTTTCGACTGTATAGCTTTCCCCAGATCTACAATTACTTCCAGGTCATTCCCTTCAAATCCCTGCCAGCTTCCATCCTGGAAATCATCAGTTGCAGTAACTCCATCGAGCAACGCCAGCTTATCCCCGGCAGGATAAGATTCAGAGTACAGGCTCTTGTATGTTATCAATGCCCCTGAAGCCTTATTGGCAACAATTTCCCATCCTTTTACTGATTGAGAAAGAAATCCGTCGCGCGAAACTGTAGCATAAAGTGTTCCCGGTTTGCCTGCCGGAATGGGCCTCAGATAACGAGGTGAAAACCTGCCCGGCATTTTGTTGAAAGCATAATAAATATCCGATTCTCTTGCCCTGGAAGCAAGCTGGTACGAAAGTGTTCGTGAAGCTGTATCAAAAAGTGGTCTTAGCACAGCCATGTCAGTTATAATATCCCATGTATCGGTCCTGAAGGATGAAGCAGGCAATCCGGCCCCGTTAAAAAGAGTGGCTTCCGCGGTATTGGTAAAAGCATACCTAGCTGCCAGCGGTTGTTTTACTTTAGGGGAAGAAAGCGAGAGTGAATTTCCCTGAATTTTTACTGTAGCCGGATAAAACAGATGATCAACTCCTGCAAGGGTAAAATTATTATTCTCCACTTTTTTGAGATTCAGTCCTCCGTCGGCATAATTAAATATTAGCGTGATGGTGTTTGCCGAGATTTTCATGTCCTTATAAAGCGGACCGGAGAATGAGTCTTCTGACTTCCCGTATGTTTTGCTTAATGCCAATAAAGCCAGGCGTTTACCGACATCAAGCTTATTCTTAGGGTGGATATCGTTGACATCGCCGGCAATATCCATAGTAACAGCCATGCCGGTATTTGGTGTGGAAAGACAATTCAGTTGTGCTTCACGCATCAGGGCTCCTGTATAGGGCTCTGAATATGAAAATGGTGCTATCTGCACGTAATAAAAGGGGAAATCAACAGCATTCCATGCTTTCCTCCAGGAAGTAATCAGGGTATTCATCAGGGTGGGATAATATCGGGCATCGAGCCTGTTCGATTCGCCCTGGTACCAGATAGCTCCTTTTATCGTAAAATTCAGCAAAGGGTGTATCATGGCATTGTAGAGTATCCCGGGATTGCCAGGCCACCACTGGCTGCCATTAAAATGGTTAAGGTAGTATCCAAGGTCGGGTTCAGCTGCAATAGCTGCAACCGGGGTCCAGACTTCAGCGGGTGTGCCTCCCCAGGCTGCGACAATCAATCCTACAGGAACGCCGAGTTTTTTACTCAGGGAAGAACCGAAAAACCATGCTGTTGCACTGAAATCATTTACAGTGCCGGTATCGGCTACAAGCCAGTTTCCTTTACAATTCATTAAAGGAACGGCTGATGTATCACGTTGAACGGTGAAAAGACGCACTCCCGGGTATTTCCCTTCTGAAACATCTTTGCAAACTTCAGGTTTATAATTTCCCCAGCCTCCGAGTCCGCGCATTGTAAATTCCATATTCGACTGCCCTGAGCAAACCCACACTTCACCAATCATCACATTTCCAATTGTAATAGAATAATCGCGACCTGTAACAATCATTTTATATGGTCCCCCGGCTGTTGGAGTGCTGATTTTTACATTCCATTTGCCATCGGCGGAGGTTGTTGCAATTGCAGGAATGGAAAGCCAACTGGCCTGAACTGACACTTTTTCTCCGGCATCGGCCCATCCCCATACATTAATTGCTGTATTTTGCTGCAAAACCATATTGTTGCCGATCAGTGCAGGTAGTTTAACGCCTGCATTAACAGGAAATTGAAAAATCATACCGGTCAATATAAGTATGCCGATAATTAAAGTATTGCTGAATCTGTTCATTGCAGATAGTTTTATGCAAATCTAAGATTTATAAGAACGTTCAAGTAGCTATTCTGGTTTAATTCCTGACTACGATAATTTTTAAAATTCTGAATGGATCCGGTTTAAATTTAATATTTTTGTAATAAGCATATGTTCAGTTCATTTACATTAACAGTTTAATAAGCTATGAGTATGAAAAGAATTCTACTTTGGGTAGTTATTGTTCTGGTGCTGATTGTTGCAGTGCTTTTTGGTAATCTCATGCTTTTTGAACGTGCAGCGGAGAGAGTCTCAGAAGGTGTTCCGATTGCATCTTTTGCCGCTGGCAAATCAGCTTTGCTTGTAATTGATATACAGGAAGGGACAACCGGGAAACGGGCATTGAAAGAAAGTTATATAAAAGCATCCGACAGCCTGATCCGGCTGGTCAACCGGCTTGTCGACAGCGCAAGTAAACGAAATGTGCCCGTTATTTATGTCCGGAGTGAAGTTTCCAATGTACTGGTTAACCTTATTAACAATTCAATGTCAACAGGAAGCGAAGGTGCTGCTTTGGATAAAAGGTTGAAAGTAGTATCGGATTTCTATATTCCGAAACAGAAACAGGACGCATTCAGCAATCCCATTCTCGATAGTATTTTAACAGCAAACCAGGTAAACAAACTTTATATTACAGGACTTGATGCCGGTTTTTGTGTAAACAGCACCATAGAGGCAGCCCTGAACAGGGGATATGCAATAACTGTGATCAGCAATACCGTTATATCGGAAACCGATTCGCTGAAAGTCCAGGTTTTTGAAAGATTAAAAACGAAAGGGGTTACATTCCTGAATTCAGGAGAATTTCCTGCTTCAGTGAACTGAGAAACTAGGCTTTGCATGTAGCTGATCATTAGTTTTGCTATTCTTAAATAATAACAAAACCTGATTAAATCAGCCCTGTAACGGTGTTTGTAATTAACTTCATCAGGCTGGCTTTAAATTTATCAGCTTCTATTAAAGCTATTCCAACTTCTTTTAATGCATTCATTTTTATCAGGTCCTTTTGCCCGAGTAATAAAAACTCGAAATCGGCTTTTGAGATTTCCCCATTTGCTAACTGTAGAGCCCATTTCTCGATACTCACCTGCATTTCGGCCAGCAATTTCAGTGCATCTGCGCTTGCAGCTTCCTTATATTGTTTGAAAGTTAAAGTTGCGAGTGCAACAACTTCCTTTTTCAGACTTTCAAGTATTTGTTGAATATTTATATCAGGCATGTCTTTATATTTTAGCTTGTTAACTTTTCCTGAAACTTTTTATGGTTGATTGGAATCAGCTTATTGTGAGATTTCTGATGCTTTGATTTTTTTACTTTCAAGCCCCGATATCTGGTCAAAGGCTTTACCCACAAGGTCCTTCTCGTTATTAATAAAAGCCACATTTAATTTATTTTCCTTTTTCCAACGCGAAAGGAATCCACCCAATAAGTAACCGCTGGTATCAATCAGGATGTCCCATAATTTTACAGAGATTTCGTTTTTTGGCCTGTTCTTTTCATACTCGTATACCTTCCGGAGTTTGGTCTCGAATTCTATAACACCTGACTGGTGTTTGGAAAAGTCATCGTTAGCTAAATCCATCAGATTTAATGCATCCACCTTTATGGAGGTAGTTTGTGCATAAGCATACTGATCGAAAGGCGAAATAGTGACACAGCCGGAATAGCCAAGTAATACAATTATAAAAGCTGCAACCAGGCTTCTTTTTGATATTATTTTTTTCTCCATACTGATTTTTTTAAAAGAGTTAATATTTAGTTTTTAAAACCTCCCTGAAAAGCAGAAAAGACTATTGCTATTTGAGCAATAGTCTGATTCCGGTAAATAGCTTTGGCAATTGAAACCAGCCATAGAAACAGTAATTATATCGGGTTAAAACATGTATGAAAATGCTCAGGGTTTAAAATTCCCTGAATCAACCCATTCATTCTTGAGCAGCGACCACCAGTCGTCGGCCAGACCTGTGAGAACATATTCATATGGAAGCCAGCCATAGCCATTTTCGCCCCATCCTGTACCCCACGAATTACGGATCAGCAATGCGCCGGTAGTTTCTTTTGCCCCGCTTGCAGTATTTTTTATTTTCATTTTGTCGTCGTATCCTGCCACTACAACGGCATGCCCGCCAGCAATTTTATCTCCTTTAACCGGGTATGGGATTTTCCCTTTCGAGGCATCCGATTGATAGATTGAACTGTAAACGGTAAAACCGAACATCGATGGCAAGCCTGCTGCCAGGTTGGTTTTAATCTGATTAAGCAGGGCAGGCCCTTTTGTTCCGGGGGGATCCAGGCGGTAATAGCTTATCGACTGGTAATTCTGCGCAAAAGCATAACAGAAAGCTGAAGGCTCGGTATTATATTCTGCCACATTATAAGGCCAGTATTCTTCGGGTGGCACACCGAAAAGAACCAGCGCACCCATGGTGGTGCGAAGGAAAGCCCCGGTATCGCCCGTTTCATGCATCAGGTTCCGGGTGGTTTTATAGAGGAAAAGCCTCGAAGCATCGGTATGTTTGCCAAATGCCCGGCGCTCGAAGTATTCAATTAGTCCAACACCGGCATTTGCGGTGCAGGATCCAAGGTCTCCCTGGTTTTCGACAGGCGAGAACCAGGGAACCAGTGAAACTGAAGCAGGCAATGCAGGTTTGCCTGTGTTTAGTACGCCGGTTTTCCCTAGCATCTTCTTGATCGAATCATTCTGACCCAGCCCTTTCAGGCGAACAGAAACAACGTTGTGTTCAACGGTTAAATCTCTGAAATCAGGATAATCAGGGAGCCATCCTAATCTCCTTCGCATAAATGCACCCATAGGTATCTCTTTTTTAGATGGTTAATAAAATATATTTTAAGTGAATGCAGCTGACCACTCTCTTCTTTTTTTGATTTTACAGTATCAGCGGAAATGAAATTTGATTTAATGCATACAGGAATTGATTTTATTATAGGATATTGCATTATTGGGTTGCTCTGGTTTTAGCAGATTGCGAGCCTCCTGCACCTGATTTTGCTTCTGCACCTGAAGATGAACCTGTTGCACGCATTTTCATCATTTTATTCAGAAGATCGAACCAGAATGGAGCCCCCAATGAGAGTGCCAACGCAGTAATGATCCAGCCTAATAGTGATTTCAATAAGTTAAACAAACTCTTATATTCATATTGGTCCCAACCAAGTCCAAGCAGGTTATTGGCTTTTTTTAAGTCGGTATTTATCAGTGAATCGGCTCTCCTGAACAGCGTGTCTCTGCGCGCACTAAGAGTTGTATACTGAGCCAGGCTCAACGAATCCTCCGATTGTTCTACGCTTGTTGAATCAGTATTGGCAAGGGGTTGATTGTTTTTTAAATCGTGAGGAAGCAGGTATTTTGCGTTTAAGGCTTTTTGTTCAGCAAGCTGCTGGTCGAGGTTTGGATGAGCTTTCGAAAATGCATCGGCTTGTTGCAGAAGTTGCTCCCTGAGTTTCGGATCTTTTTCAAGGTTGCTGATTATTTTAATGGTATCGACGTTAAAGACAACAGCAATAGTAAATCCGATAAAGAAAAGAATAAACTGGATATTTTTTTTGTACCAGCCTGAAGCTCGTTCCATAGTAGCCTCAAACCAGTTTTCGAGGGATATTTTAAATTGTTCGACATCACCCTCAGCATCTGCCCAAATAGATCTGAGGTAGCTAAGTGTTTCGTCGCTGATTTGTGCAACGCCCCAGCTAACAGTCTTTTCATCGAGGGCTTTCTGAATCAGATGCTTAATGTCGTCGCCGGGTTTCACCTTGTCGCCCCGAAGCAGGTCGACTAAAACTTTGGAAAAAGTTTGTTTATTTATATAAGCAGGTTTGCTGTTAAGCTTATTTTCACCAAGAAACTTTATTAGAGGGTGGTTATAAAATACATAGGAAGTAGTATCAGGTAAGGCTCCGTGTCCGGATTTTTTAAATAATCCAAAAACGCTTGTGATCCTCAGGTCCGATTTGTTTTCATCTTCAAGCATACGGAGTATGGCACGCTCCAGTATTTTCCCTCTGAAACAAAATGCGGATGCAAGAATCTCCTGGATAATGGTTGCCAGTAAACTGTAGAGTAAATAGATAAATATCAATCCGATTACAACATCTAAAACTGCAGAATTAAACATAATACTGAATTTTTTAGCCTACTCTTTGTTTCGGATTTTCGGCAGCTCCGCAACCGTAACACTGATTTTCTAAAAATAGATAACTCATAACTTTCAAAGTTACTGCCACATATATACCTGCGCAATAGCACAAAAGAGTCATTTTAATGTATAAAGCCAAAGTGCAATTAGCTTGTAAAGTCTATTTTTAGTGATTGGAAATTCAGAACAAATCGCTTTAATTAGCATATACTACATACAAAATCCAAGGTGGCCGCTTCAAACAAAAGCGACCACCTTGGATTTTAATAACCAGATATTTATTCTTTCACTATCCGGGTTCGTATGATTGTTTCACCATTTTGAACTACTAACAGGTATGTGCCCGGTGCAAGGTTTGAGAGATGGACCTTAAATTCATTTTCACCTTCGGCAGCGTTACTTTCTTCCGAAATTACCAGCTTGCCATGCATATCCATTAGCCTGTACGAATATTTCCCTGCCACATCCGATGCAAACGAAACTGTTATCATGTCGTGTGTAGGGTTAGGGAATACGTTGAACCTTGTATTGGTAACGTCCGATGCTTCAGTTTCGCTGGTTTTATTGCAGTTTTTCACTTTTACCGTCTTACTAACGGGTTCACTACTGCCACAGCTGTTGTTGGCTGTAACACGCAGGCTGTGGTTTCCTGTTGCAACACCTGAAAAGTTAATTGATACGCTGGTGCTGGCAGTAGTGAGCGGATTGGCAGGAGTTCCACCATCCGAGAACTTAATGGCAGCCGTTGGCGACGACCAGGTAAAGGATGATGCACCGGCTTCGCATGAAACGGAATATATCTTTGTTGAATTCCCGTTTTTACATACTTCGGATGAGCCTGATAGCTCCGGTTTCGGTAATACCGATTTCAGAGTCAGCTTCCGTGCCTGACTTGTTCCTAAACAATTGGATGCTGTTACTGTAATTACACAACTTGAGTAAGGATTATTCAGCTGTATCGTCACGGTATTTGTTCCCTGTCCGCTTTGAATGGTTCCGGCCGATGCTGTCCAGGTAAAGGTTTGGGCGTTTGCTGAAGTAGTTGTGAATGTATAAGTGCTGCCTGCGCAATATCCATATACAGTTTCCTCCAGGTTATTGATCTTTGCTGGTTTGGAAGGTACAGAGGTATATTTGGAAACTGCAAATCCCGGGCTCAATGTTCCGCTCCCGCAGTCGTTTATTCCATTTACTTTAATAAAACCTGTACTGAAACTACTGTTGGTTTTCACCGTAATGCTGTTCGATGCAGTTGTTAACCCTCCCGAAACAGGGGACATCCCAACCGGTAAAGTCCATACATACGAACTGGCATTAGCAATAGCATCAACGGAATAAATAAAACCACTTTGATTTAAACAAACCTTTTCCGGACCGGAAACTACGCCTGCTGCTGCAGGCTTTGGATTTACAGTAACTGTAATATCAATATGGCAGATAGCATTGTCAGTTGAAGTTACAGTATAAGTAGTGGTTGTTGCCGGCGATGCAATTACTGAGCTCCCGGTTGTTTGGTTTAAGCCATATGCCGGTGACCAGTTGTAGCCGCCCGACCCGCTTACATTCAGCGTTACGCTGCTGCCTTCGCAAATTACCGGGTTCGAAACACCTGAATTTACAGGCCCTGTACATAAGGAAATACAGCTTAATGTAGCCTTCCAGCCGCCTTTGGTTACTGATTCGTCAGATGTAAAATGAATGGTTAATGCTCCTGAAGGATCAGTGGATGTAAAGGTTGGAATGCTTAGCAACCCCGAAACAGGTCCGTACAAAACAGGATAGGTTGCATCAGGTCCGTCAAAGATGGTAATGTAATCGAAATCCTGTTCTGACTCAAAATAATCCCATGTCAGTTGAATTTTGTTTCCGGGGTCAGGCATCAAAGTCTGTGTGTTGTCTTCAAAGTCGGAATAACTTGCTGACGGGCCACCTGTATCAAAGAAATTAGCTGAACAGTCGGTTACAGTTGTATTCGACATTAATACACAATTAGCCAGGAAGCCTATAAACACAGCCGGTGAGGTAACGGATAAACCACTGCTGGTGCAGGTTACTATACACTGATACCAATTGGATTCTGTTTGTGTTCCTGTATATTGAATTGTGGTTGCTCCGCCTATATTTGCCCAGGTGCTGTTATCGGGCGACGATTGCCATTGGTAGGTTAGCCCCAGACCTGACGATGCTCCTGCCAGTTTCAGTGTGAAGTCGTTCAAAGCACAAACTTCGGTGGCGGTCGAATTGGTAGTTCCTGCTACAGGCGTACCCGCACAAACCACGCAAAAAGCATCGGTAAAATCTTCAGTTTCGTCACCGGCTATATCAGCACTGCCCTGGCTGGCATTTGAACCCATTCCGCGTCGGGCAAAAGCCTGCCCGATAAGGCAACGGTGAGCATCATTATAAAGCAGGTTGTCTGCTAAAAGAATGGCATCTCTCGAATCGAGGAAACCTGGACCGCAAGGCTGCAGTTTCATCCCTTCCAACACCAGTTTAATCGCAATGTTGTTACCTGCAGTGGCAACCGATGGATCAGCGTTATAACCGAATTGGTCAATAAGTAGCCATGTCATATCCCATACTGCGCTGCACCATATTTCACCAATATCATGAACTTCGGGGCTGAGCGCCAGGTCACCATATGTTTGTGGATTAACACTCATGTTGGTCGAATAAGGATACCTTCGGATTCCGCCGTTAAAAACGTAAGTTCCAATGCCTCGGGCATCAGTTCCCTGATCAGTTGGATCAATTGTCATCACAAGTGCCAGCCAGTCGCTCCAGCCTTCGCCGGCTTGTTCGCCATTGTTGAGGCAACCTGAATTGGCAGGGCCGCCGGTGAGGCGATTCGAAACTCCATGCCCGAATTCATGGGCAATAATTCCATTATCCAGTGAGCCGTCGAGATCAGGCCCGCTGCAGGTAACTAAATTTGCTGTAACAACTCCAGCTGAAAGCTGTGCTTTCAGGGTAAGGCCATCAGCCTGAGAGATCATAGCAGCAGGTATGGTTGGAAAATTTATGCCATCACTACCCATAGCGAATATAGGTAATGCGTTATTGTTAGCAATAATAACTCCGATAGCTCCCGACAATTGAGCCGCCATTACCTTACTTGCAAAGGAACAGCTGCCCCTGTCGATTAATACAATTTTTCCTGTTAAAACATTGATGGCCGAAGAACAACCATCGCTGGGTAAACCAATGCCATCATTCATCAGGATTACATCAGCAGTAACATTGGCAACAGGTGAGAATGCTGCTTTAAGCGTTGTCATTGGGCCATTATACCCGGTGCTGGTGATAGTAAGTGTGGAACAGTCCATGCCAGACCACAGGTACATTTGCATACGCCCGCTGAATCCATCCGAAGGAGTACTGAAATTTGCGTTGTTGAATCCTCCGCCATCAAATCCTTCGGCGAGCACAGGATCGTTAGCGGAACCGCCATGCCCGTAATTGTTTGCCTGGAAATTACCGGCGGCCTCATCAAACCCTAATGCATATAGCCTGTCGTGAACGCTGTTTACCGTATAAAAAAGATTGGTCAGTGCTGCATCCATATTGGTTGCAGGCGGCTGGCTAGTATTCATTGGAAAATCGAAATTCAGGTTTATTCCGCCATCAGGGGAATAGCCGGGTGCATTGTCATTATTCCCGTCTTCGTAAGCAAATACATTGTTACCATTGGTGTTGGTGTGTTCAGCACCTGCAATGCCATCGGTATCGTGCCAGCCGAAAGGCGAGGCTACAGGATTTGCAGGATTTACCAGTAACGAACGGCTTCCGAAATTAGGAGCCTCTACAGGAAATGGGAATACATTGTATATAGGTACTGCCGGAGGCATTCCAGGAAGTGTCGGCTGCGGGTTTGAAAGCAACGGCATTGTCTCCTGGTTCAGCCAGGTGTTATCCGCCTCATTTTCGCCAAAATTACACTCCCTCACAAAATCATTCTTGTCCAGGTACACTCCTGTAAGGGCATCAATCTTAACATTCCACCAATGTTTGCCATCTTTTAACTCAATACTTACATCCCAGGCTAGCACTAATTTATTGTTCTTTGCCAGGTAAACCAATTGTATTTTTATTGGATTCTTCGATAAATCAGGTGCATTGAACTCGAATAGGTTAGCTGAAGCATCCGATTTAACAAGCTTTGCCTGGCTGGTTGAAGGTAATTCAAGGTGCCTTGCTGCGGCCTGAAGCGCAGATATGGGTGTTACAGAAGATTTATCTGAATTTGCTTTTACTTTAACGTTGCTTACCAGCCCCGGCTTGAAATATACAACACTGTTTTGTTTAACCGCAAAAACACTGATGGCATTGTACACCGGAATGCCATTATGCACTTGCTGCACATAAGCATGTGTGATACCGGTGCTTTCATCGTTATACTGGCTGCTAAGTTTCCATTCGCTTATATCACTTTCCTGCCAGCCCTGTTTTGATTTTTCACTTTGCAAAGCTGCTTGTATCAGCGCTTTGTTATCTTGCGCATTTGCTGATGTATTTCCCATGATAAGTAGGAAAAGAGTGATGCATAAATGCAAAAAGGCGTATCTGTTTTTCATGTTGGTTCGTTTTGATTATTACTGGTTTGAGTTACTTTGTAAATTTGAAACGGCTGAAACATTTTTTTGCTCTAATCTTTTAAACATATTGAATTCCAGTAAAAGCGCATTCTTATTATTTATTGACAGATCTATCATATGGCCATTATTTTTCCTTTAGCCGGGGAACAGCCTTTAACCCCGGGGGAATATAAAAATAGCAGTAAAAGTAGGGATCGCTGAAACTTGCTTAAAGCTGGATTTCAGGTATGGATTGTAAGGAATAATAAGATATTGGATGATGCATAATATTGTCCTTATTTAGAATGATTCAAAATTACAGTTCAATCCAGCTTAAAACAATAGCACAAAAGAGTCATTTTTATGTTACAGGGATTCATTTAATTCTAACCTTTCCACCCATCAGTTTTATTTTGTACTTTTACATCCGGAATGTATTCCATATTTATAAAGTCATGCGATTGGCGGACTTAGACTAGTATACTCTATTGAGATTTATGCAATTTATTTTCCTGCCAAAGAAATAGTAGGCTCGTTTTTCGAAGAATTTTTCTTGTATTTCCGGTATTTTACTCTTTCAGGTATTATGATTGCAATTATTTGATGTTCAATTACATTCATCTAATGTGTTTCATTATGAAGAGCGAACACGAGCCTTATGCTTACTCAAGGGTATATCAGGATGGAAACGGAAATACAGCAGACAAGCCTGTACTGTTTTCGAATCAGAAATCATTGACGCAGACATTGGAGGGTAACAATACATTGCTTTTTTTCGGATGCTGTCTTGTCGATTATTCAAGCAGGCAATTTGCCTGTATTTATGAGCATTGCCAGCAACATACTGAATGTTTCAAAAACGAGCTTTTAAAGCAGGATTTTGATTTCCATGCACTCCATTTTCATCCGGATGATAAAAATCTATTCTGTTTTCAGGCTTTTCCCGATATACTCAGGTTTATTGATTTTATACCGGATGAAGAGCTTCCTAATTACAGGTTATCGTTTAATCACAGATATATCCATAAAGACGGGAATGTAACACAGTTCCTGCATGAAGGGGTTTTAACATTTCCTGATAGTAGAAGTCTACCGGTACTAAACCTGAATGTTTTTACTAACATGGGTGATATGAAAACCGATGAAACAATGATCCTAACCATTTTCAGATACTCTTCCGACCTGGGATATCAAAAGGTTTTTACAAAAGTTTACAGTGAAACCAGTAATTCGTTGCTGTCGCAGAGGGAAAAGGAGATAATTAAACTCTGCCTCGAAGGACTAAGCAGTAAGATGATAGCAGCAAAGCTGAATCTGAGCATTCATACCGTTAAAAACCATAAACGTAACTGCATGGAAAAGACCATGACCCACAATATTGCGGAATTAATTCATTTGTGCAATACAAACCATTGGTTATAGAAAATGCGGATTAACCTGCACCTGATTCAATTATGTATATTGATTTTTCAAGAAACTGCTATAATTAATGAACAAGGATCAATAATTTTCAATTTCAGATGCAGATACTATAAGTAGTATTACATGTACATCAAAAATTGAGAATTGTTGATCCTTGTCGAACTTCAGAAAGCAGTAAATGTAATTCTACCAGGGAAGCCCATTATATTCATTAGCGAGCGGCACCAGGCGTTTAAGGAAGTCCTCGGCCGGACGTATTTCGCCGATTTCAGTACGCAGATTCGGATTGTTCTGCAGGCTGATATATTTAGACTGGTTGTCAGCATCAGTAAAGGATCCGAAATATACATTGAGGGCTGGAACTCTGACAATGGAAAAATTTTGTTTCAGCAATTCCTTATTTATTTTTCCCAGTGCAACTGACAAGTCTGAACTTGTATACCCTTTTACCACGTAGCGTTCTTTTTCGCGCTCGAGATCTACAATTCCGACTGTTTGTTGCGTTTGTCGGTTTATCACTGCACACGAAACCCGGTTAACATTTGTTAAAAGGTTTTTGTCGCCGCCGCCATCATATTTTTTCAGGCGATCGAGTGGAATGATATTGGAAACAAATGCCTGGTCGGCCTCCAACTGACTCGCTTCTTCCATTGAATTAAGGCCGAACATTTTATAATTATCAGCTGTAATGCTGGTTGCCAGTGATTTCAGGAATGTGCCTGCTTCCTGTCGGGCCTGATCCAGGTTGTTCTGTGCTTCGAGCCCCGTTGTAACTGCCAGTGCCATAAATAGGATAAATATTGATTTTCTCATTTTCCGGGTCCTCCTTATTTTTTAGTTATGTTGTAGTAATCGTTCCAATGTGTGTGGTCCGAACCACTTACATATTCGGCGTATGTTATAAAGCGTTGGTTTCCGACATTCGGGGCCCATGGATCATTTATGCTTACAAAGTTCGTGTTATTAATAACGGCATAACCGGTTACAACCATCATGTGGCCACCTCCCCCGGTCCAATGCCAGGAAAAAGCAAATGGTTTTTTCGCACAATAGATTTGTTTTTTCAGGTCTTCCCAACTGAGTGGGGCATTGGTTGTCATTAAATAGGTAAAGCCGTATTTGTCGAATTCGGGCCATCCGCCGTTTACGCATCCTGAAGGTACCGGGCTGTTGCAGCAGTCGCTGCGTCCGAAACGTTTATTGGCTTCGTCGCACTGTTCAACATTCGTCCCCAGGAATTCCATACACATTTCGCCACTGGCCGCCCAGCACCACATTCCTGTTTCCTGCGGCCTGAGAGCAACGGGCTGGCTGCCCAGTATCGCATTGGGTACGCAGCACCCACTGGCAAAAGTGAGCCCGGCGACAACCAGTAGTGTAAAGTAAGCAATGTAAAGTCTTTTCATAATAGTGGAATTTAATTAATAAATAGTTTATAAAGTATAAACCAAAATTAATCCAACTCCATACCCTTATGCAATAGCACAAAAGAGTCATTTTGCCTGCAAAAGATTTTAATTGCCTGAATTCATTCTCCTCATCGGTTGATTAATGGATTTCTGATGAATGGCTTCGGACATTTGCTTCGTTCTTCTGCTATAACTTTCCGGATGATTTCTTCCCGGTAGTGTTTTTGCGGAAAGGTAATTTTATACAGGATGAAATTATGCTTAACCTCAAATGTGATGTTAAATGATTTGAATCATAATGTACTTCAGAATAAAAAACGGATGCAGTCTTTATTTTGCTGCAGTGAGCATCTGTATTGTTAATAAACAGAGATGCGGAACAACCTGGCTCCGTGTGGTAATACTTCGGGCCTGACAGCGGATTCGAACTGCCCCAGGGTATCGCCTGACCAAAGATCAGTTACGCTGCATTTCCCATCAAATCCTATGGATTTCAGGTCAACAGGTATAAACTGGCCGCTTTCGCCAAGGTTAAATACGGCAAGATACTTTTCGCCGGTTCCCGGAACATCGGCAATCCAGGCAACCTGGTTCTCAGTCCGGAATAATTGCCTGTTGCCTGAACTGTTCTGGTTTACCTCCAAAACAGCTTTGTTTTGTAATAGTTGCAATTCGTAGTTATGTATCATCGAAAGATCGCCGCCGATCATCATCGGTGAGCGGGCAATGCTCCAGAGTGTGATCATGGTAAGCAGTTCGTTGCGTGTTAAATTTGATCTGTGTTGCTCTCCCACAGGGCCGCGGCGCGCCAGCATCCCGATGTTAAGTATATCGGCGTCAGGAAAATGCCCGGGGCCAGCCTGGCTTTCCCAGGTATTGAGCAGACTGAACATAAGTTGAAGTGCATTCCAGTTGTCTCTGAAGTCGTTCGAAATACGCCATGTATCCGCATATTCCTTAACAACTTCAGCTTTAGCTATTGGGGTTTCTCCGGGTGAAAGGCTCAGCACTATAGGCCGGCCGCAGTGAACAATTGCTTTACGGATAGCAGCCAGTTCTTTTTCACTGAAAGGTGATGATATGTCATCGGCCTTCACAAAGTCGACTCCCCAGTCTGCATAAAGCTCGAAGAGTGAATTATAATATTCCTGGGCGCCGGGTTTATCCATATCCACGCCATACATATGGTTGAGCCAGGTGCAGGTACTGCTGGTATCGGCAATGTCTTTTGCGTGGTATTTTGAGCCCTTGATTCGCATGTTCATTGCCACAGCCTGTCGGGGGATACCCCGCATGATATGAATTCCGAACAGAAGCCCATCGCGATGGATTTTAGTGGCAAGAGGTTTAAATCCTTTGCTTTTGCCTGCCGAAGGGAAGCGGTCGGCAGCCGGAAACAGTCGTCCATATTTATCCATGGTAAGCCAGGGTGTAAATCCGTCAGCCTGAGCCGGGTCGCTCAGGGCAGCCGCGAAGGGGAAATACCAGCAATAACCCACAACAATGTAGTTCCAGCCGAAGCTTTTCAGGTGTGTTTTCATAAAGCCGGCATTCTGGAGCACTTCGTTTTCGTTAACGCTGGCACCGAAAGCATTGTAGCTATTCCATCCCATGGGCGGCACCTGGGCGGCTTTCTGATACTGAGCATCAGCAGCGGTATTTAAGAATATGGAAATCAGAATTAGGATGCTGATTCTGAAGATTTTGATCACCGGATTTGACATTCGTTTATACATCATATTCTATTGCGGTCTGAAGTTTGCTTAGTAGCGAGATTTGGAATATAGCCGATAAGCGGATTTAGTTATCCTACAGTGCAGCTTGCCGCTGTTTCCACAATCAGTTCCCAAGCACTTTCTACATGTCGCTGCTCAGTTAGTGTTCCTGCCACCGACACGCGCAGGGTATACTTTCCGTTAAGTTTAGTATGGGTAAGGAATATTTTCCCAGTTGCATTAAGTTTAGTCATAAGCATCTCGTTGATGCTGTTCAGGGCATTGGTGCCGGTTATATGTGCGGGATTGTAACGGAAACAGACCAGGCTCAGTGGAACCGGCGCCATAATTTCAAAGTCGGGATGCGCCATGACCTGCTGTTCGATCCATCTGGCTAATCGGATATGTTCCCTTATTTTTTCCTGCAGCTGATTCACCCCGTACGAGCGTATCACAAACCAGAGTTTCAAAGCCCTGAACCTGCGGCCCAGCGGAATGCCCCAGTCGCGGTAGTCGTTAACCAGGCCACGGTTACCTGTTTTCAGGTATTCAGGCAATATTTCGAATGTGCGCAGCAAGGCCTCCTTGTTTTTTACAAAGTATGCCGAACAGTCGAAATTGGTGAACATCCATTTATGAGGGTTAAATACAAAACTGTCGGCTTGTTCAATACCTTCGGTCATCCAGCGGTACTCGGGAAGCAGCAGGGCTGTGCCCGCATAAGCAGCATCCACATGGAGCCAGACGCCCGTTTCAGCGCATACAGCAGCTATTTCTTTCAGCGGGTCAACGGCGGTGCAACCGGTAGTGCCCAGTGTTGCCACAACGCAAACCGGTTTGAATCCGGATGCAATGTCGTTGGCAATGGCTGTACGCAATTTGCCGGCATCCATCCTGTACTGCGCATCAGTAGGGATTTTCACCAGGTTTTTCCGTCCTATTCCTGCAATTTTTACAGCTTTTTCGACCGATGAATGTGTTTCGGTTGAACAATAAACACGAAAGGTTTCGGTTCCGGATATTCCATCATCGTTAACGGCATAGCCCGTAGTTTTCTCACGGGCACATAAAATGGCTGCCAGGGTGGAGGTGGAGGCTGTATCCTGTATAACACCGTCCCAGCCACTCGGCAATCCGGTCATGGTTTTCAGCCAGTTCATCATCATCTCTTCCAGTTCGGCAGCAGCAGGTGATGTTTCCCATACCATGCATTGTGTTCCCAGCGAGGCTGTAAGCATTTCGGCGAGCAAACTGGGATAGCTTCCGTTGGCCGGGAAATAGGCAAAGAAATTCGGGCTTTGCCAGTGCGTAATTCCAGGCATGATAATGCTTTCGAAATCACGCATGATCTGAGTCATATCTTCACTTTCGGCAGGAGGAGAAGCAGGGAGTTGTGATAGGATTTCGCCGGGTTTTACATTTGATTTTACAGGATACTCTTCTATATTTTCATAGTAATCGGCCATGCGGTCGGCTATACGGTGTGCCCATACCCTGAATTCAGCATTATCCATAGTAAGCGTTATTTTTCGGTAAAAGTAAAGAATGTGGATATTACATGGTATGAATTGTTTTTATTATTCTGCTTTTAAGCTCACTTACCGGCTTGGTTTGGTCGGCACCACAACATCAGGGATAGGAGTATTCTAAAATGAAAAGACGCTCTCAAGCGAAAAGTTCATACTTTTGCAGACTTATTTTTGTAAATATTCCGTTAATAAAACGAACTCCGTATCCGAACCTAAATTCGCTACACATACCTGCACAGATTAATGCACAAGAATTATATCCCTCATGCATTTTACTACACTTTGGCTGTTGCAGGCGTGCTGGGTGCTTTGTCCTTATTCGGAACACTAAAGCCAATATTGGGATATTCAGTAAAGCCGGTAAGCGTTTTTGCTGATATTCTGGCTGACGGAAGCACACAAACGCCAAAGCTATTATTTAAAGATACACTTGTCGCGGAGTCGGAGTCCTGCCCCGAAGGGGTTGTTTGTTTCCGCAATTTTACCGGGGAGAAATACCCACTCAACAAGCTTTTTTCGCGCTTACAGAAAGCAAAAGAAAAGAGAGGTAAGGTCCGGATTGCCTGGTATGGTGATTCGTTTTCGGATGGCGATATACTGGTAAGCGATCTGCGCGATACATTGCAAAGCCTCTATGGAGGAAATGGTGTTGGCTTTGTTCCTATCACATCCGAAGTTGCAGGTTTCAGGCAGTCGGTTATTCATTCCTTCGGCGGATGGAACACTTCTTCTATCCTGGCGAATCCAGGCTCACATCAACTCGGTATTAACGGTTTCAGTTATATCCCCGACTCCGGGAATTATGTTTTTTACAAAGGATCCGGGCATTTCAGGCACACTTCATCCTTTAATACATTCAGGTTGTTCTATATTTCGGATCATACTCAGGAAGCCCGAATTGTGATAAATAAGAAAGACAGCCGGATGATGGAGCTTACTGCATCTTCAACGCCTGCCATGATAACCGTTCAAACAGATACCATCCGCCAGGTGAGTGCACGGTTTAACCAGTCGGGGATTACCTGTTTCGGTGCATCTCTCGAAGATGAAACAGGTATATATATCGATAACTTTGCAATCAAAGGAAATTCAGGACTGGGGCTCCAGGCTATTTCCGAGAAGAACCTCGCTGCTTTCGACAGCCTGTTGCAGTACGACCTTATCGTACTTCAATTCGGACTGAATGTTTCCAGCTCAGCAACGAGTGATTTTACTAGCTATATAAAAGGGATGACAAGGCTGATCAACAAACTGAAACAGGCCTTTCCTGATACGCCTATTCTGCTCTTATCCGTTTCGGACCGCAGCCAGCGCCGGCAGGGGGAATTTGTAACCATGCCTGTAATCCCATTGCTAATCCAAGCCCAGGAAAAGATAGCATATGATAATAAGTTGCTTTTCTGGAACCTGTTCGAAGCCATGGGCGGCGAAAATTCAATGGCAAGGTTTGCCAATGGCAAGCCTGCACTGGCAAATAAAGACTATACCCATTTAAATTTTGCCGGTGGCCGCGTTATCGGGCTGTCATTCGCCAGAAGTTTTATTTATGAAGTGGATAAATATCAGAAAAGGAGGAACAGCCTTGCGGCCATCGGGAAGTAAAATATTTTTTAGCATCCTATTGTTATGCCTCACCCTTGGAGGCAGAGCACAGGATAGTATTGCCGATTCGGTAAGCGGTACTGAATTTCCATTTATCAATTACGAAGCCGACACACTGATAAATGCCGTTCAGCTAACACCGTTTTTTAATAAGTTGCTCAAACTCGAAAATGGTGGACCAGGCCAGGTGAGTATTGTACATATCGGGGATTCGCATATTCAGGCTGACTTTTTGACCCGCGAAGTGCGTAAAAATCTTCAGCTGCGGTTTGGTAACGCAGGCCGTGGACTGGTGTTCCCATTGCGGGTTGCAGGCACAAATGAGCCGAATGATTACCGCTCCGCAACAAATGCAGGATGGACGACGGCAAAAATAAACAGCCAGGCCAAATATCCTGAACCTGGAATATCCGGGATATCAATTTCTTCAGCCGAAAGCGGAGCCTGGTTCGAAGTTACCACCTTAAATCATGATGATCTTGATTATGCTTTCAATGAGGTAACGCTTATTCATACAAAGGACTCCCTGCAGTTTGACTGTCGTTTTACCGATGCACCTCTAAAATTCGGATACCTGATGTCGGCCCGTCCGCTTGAAGCCGGTGAATGTTCAACTACCGTGCCTTTTGTTTGCCCTACCAATTTTGTGCGAATTCAGGCTGAACAAACGGAGGCTATGCAGCAGTCATTTTCAATTAACGGTCTTATATTGAAAAACAGCAGCCCCGGGGTTTTATACAATAGCATGGGCATCAACGGGGCACATTTCAGCGATTATAACAAGTCGCCTTTGTTTTTCAGGCAGTTAAAAGTTCTGAATCCCGACCTGGTAATAATATCGCTGGGAACCAACGAAGGCGCAAATATTAAGGTTACAGAAGACGAAACAATTGCATCGGTGGTTTCAATGGTGAAGAATATCAAATCCGCAAATCCGGGAGCCTGTATCCTTATTGCCACACCAACCGATGACTATTTTCGAAAGAAATATAAAAATCCATACCTGGAGGCTGTTCAGCGGGCTTTGCTGAAAAGTGCCGAACAGGAAAATGTGGCATGTTGGGATTTATACAGTATTAGTGGTGGTTATGGTTCCTGTGCCGATTGGCGCAGGGCAGCCATGCTGCAGCACGACGGGGTTCATTTTAACAAACAAGGATATGCTTTACAAGGCACCCTGCTATACAAAGCGTTAATTGACAGCTATTTGAAGTATGCAGCAGATTGATTTTCATAAACTATTTCAGGAGTTTATATACAACCCCAGGGAACCGATGATTTTTAGCAGCGGGTTCTTTTTATTCCTGTTTCTGGGATTTATCGCCGTGTACAGCATAGTTTACAGGCATAATAAGCTTAAAAACATCTATCTCACCCTTTTTTCTATCTTTTTCTATTATAAATCGAGCGGGCTGTATTTCCTGCTTCTGCTCGTTACTGCCGTTGTGGATTATAACCTGGCACGGCAGATTGCCCGCACTGAGGTTAAGCAGAAGCGAACCCTGTTTCTGGTTATCAGCCTGATTGTGAATATAGGCATGCTGGTGTATTTCAAATACACCAATTTTTTTATGGGGATGGTTTACGATGTGATAAACAAGCCTTTTGACCCGCTTACCATTTTTCTGCCGGTTGGAATTTCGTTTTTCACCTTCCAAAGCTTAAGTTATACCATTGATATTTACCGCCGGAATATTGAGCCGGTCAAGGATATTTCGGAATTTGCATTTTTTGTGACTTTTTTCCCGCAAATGGTAGCCGGACCCATAGTGAGGGCATCGGTATTCCTGCCCCAGGTCCGGCAAACTCCCTTTGTGAGCAAGGCTGATTTTGGCAAAGCCATTTTCCTGATCTGCATTGGCTTATTTAAAAAAGCGATTATTTCGGATTACATCAGCTTGAATTTTGTCGATCGGATTTTTGATAATCCCGGCCTGTATACCGGCCTCGAAAACCTGTTCGGCATTTACGGATATGCTTTGCAGATATACTGCGATTTTTCGGGATATACCGATATGGCCATAGGTATTGCATTGCTGATGGGATACAGGCTACCCGTTAACTTTAATTCACCCTACCAGTCGGCAAGTATTACCGAATTTTGGAGACGATGGCACATTTCCCTTTCAAGCTGGCTTCGCGATTATCTTTATATCTCACTTGGCGGCAACCGAAAAGGTAAAATCCGGACGTATATCAACCTGATGATCACCATGTTGCTGGGAGGTTTGTGGCACGGAGCCGCACTCAGGTTTGTGATATGGGGCGCATTGCATGGCATTGGTCTTACATTCGAGAAATTACTGACTTCGTTGGTGAAAATACCCAAAAATAAACTCACCCGCATATTGGGTGTAATTATCACTTTCCATTTTGTTTGTTTTACCTGGGTGTTTTTCAGGGCTGATAATATGAAAGTTGTGCATGATATGCTTACGCAGATTACAACCGCATTCCATGCCGGAATCATGGCTGATTTTATAAAGGGATATCCGTATATTCTGATGTTGATGGCGTTGGGATATATTCTGCATTTTATCCCTTCCCATATTGAAAATTATGCTCAACAGATTGTAATAAAATCACCTTTTGTGTTGAAGGTTGCATACCTGGTAGTGATTGTGCTGGTTGTGATCCAGATTAAATCGTCCGAAATACAACCATTTATATATTTTCAGTTTTAATTTATCTGAAATAATTTTTTAAAGGCTGCTGGTTCTAACATAAAGTGATTGTTTTTTGTAAACATGATTTTAATTCTCTAAAATTTACCGAAATCAGGCGAAAGGGAACTCCTCAATGAACAATCCGGGGGTTAATTCCTTACTAAATGTACTTAATCTTAAAACTCTCAATATATAACGATGAAAAACATCATTTTTTCCTTCCTTCTATTTCTTTCGATAGCTGCTTTTGCGCAGGAAAAACACCTGAAAAACATTTCACAATTGACTTACGGGGGTGATAATGCCGAAGCTTATTTCAGCTTCGACAACAAGAATCTGACCTTTCAAGGCAACAATGCTGCCTGGGGTCTAAAATGTGACCAGATATTCAATCTTGATATTGCTGCGGCTTCGGCCGATACCACGTATCGCCCGCCAATGATCAGTACAGGTCTTGGACGTACCACATGTTCGTATTTTATGCCTGGCAACAAGCAGATATTATATGCATCAACGCATCTCGGCGATAAAGAATGTCCGCCGAATCCTGAGCCCCGGGCTGACCATAAGTATCTTTGGGCTGTATATCCTGATTTTGACATTTTCGTTGCCGACCTGAAAGGGAATATTTTAAAACAACTTACCAATCAGCCGGGTTACGATGCCGAAGCAACTGTTTCGCCTGATGGCAAAAAAATAGTTTTCACATCAACCCGCAATGGTGACCTCGATCTTTATACCTGCGATTTGGATGGAGGCAATGTGATGCAGGTGACCAGCCAGCTGGGATACGACGGCGGCGCTTTCTTCTCGCCCGATAGCAAAAAACTTGTTTTCCGTGCATCGAGGCCAACTACGCCGGAAGATGTAAAAGAGTATAAAGAGCTTTTGGCACAAGGTCTTGTAATGCCAACAAATATGGAAATTTGTGTCTGCAATGTGGATGGAAGTGATTTTAAACAGGTCACTCACCTGGGGAAAGCTAACTGGGCACCATTTTTCACGCCTTCAGGTGAGAAAATCATTTTTTCGAGTAATCATCAATCCGCTAAAGGATATGACTTCCATCTTTTTATGGTCAACCCTGATGGTTCAGGACTTGAACAGGTTACATCGGTGAGTTATTTCAATGCATTTCCTATGTTTTCGCCCGATGGCAAAAAACTGGTCTGGTCGTCGAACCGTAACAATCACGGAACACACGATACGAACCTGTTTATTGCTGACTGGGTCGAATAAACATATTCCTGTTTGAAGATTCATGCTTCAGCCCCAATTTTTCAAGAATCAATCCGGGTTTAGTTTTATTAAACCCGGATTTTTTTGTGCTACAGGCATTCCTCCTGGACTCATACTCTGGCTAATTTTATATATTTGTAATCACTAGTGTCCGGATAAATTTCTATAAAATCGATGTAATGCTTGTTACATGCCGTCCCTACGGGACTTTTAGCTTGTGGGGGCACTTTTTTCTACCAACATTTCGTCCCTACGGGACTGTCTCGTAGGGACAATATGTTGGTAGAAAGACAATTAATAATTAGTAAAAGTCCCGTCAGGGACGAAATGTCATTTTTGCCGGACAACAGTGATTTGTAATTGCATAATCTTCTTTATATGAAATAGCCATGATTGTATAATTCACCAACCGAAGATGATATTAAGATTCATCATGGCTTATTCCATTTGACCTTTAAAAAACAAATTAATAACACATGAAACAAGTTTTAACGTATATCGGGTATTTCTTACTTCTTTTTATTGTAGGCTTTTTAATCTGGCGGTTTTCGTTTATGATTGTATGGGTGCTGATAGCTGCAGTACTTTCGTTTATCGGGCATCCACTGGTTCAGTTTTTTGACGGATTTCATATCCGGAAATGGAGAATGCCCCGTTCGTTGAGTGCTCTTCTGGCTCTTCTGGTGATTGTACTTATACTTTTTGGGTTGCTGGCTGTTTTTGTCCCGCTCATTGTCAGTCAGGCAGAAACAATTTCAAGGATAGATGTCAACCGCCTGGCCGAAAATTTCCAGGGACCTTTGCAATGGGTTGATGATGAGTTGCATACTTTAGGAGTGATTCCTTACGGGCAGACGATGCAGGGCTTTATTGCAATTAAGGCGAAAGAGGTAGTGAACCTGGGAAGCGTCAGTACTATTATCAACGACTTTTTCAGCGTTGCCGGTACTGTGTTTGTCGGATTGTTTTCGGTTCTGTTCATCGCTTTCTTTTTTATGAAGGACGAAACGATGTTTGAAGAAACCTTGCTGTTGCTGGTACCTGTGAAACATCATCATGCAACCCGAAAAGTAATAGCCGATTCGAAAACCCTGCTTATGCGTTATTTTATCGGGGTACTGCTCGAAGTACTCGGGGTAATGTCAATAATTGCCCTGGGGCTATGGGTTTTCGGAGTCGAAAATGCGCTGCTTATTGGATTTTTTGGAGGGATTATGAATATTATCCCATACCTGGGGCCCATTATAGGTTCAACTATCGGCATAACTTTAGGGATAACAGCCACCATGGCTTCGGGATCCTACAGCGAATTGTTGCCGGTATTGTTAAAACTGTGCGGGGTTATTTTCACTGCGCATTTTATCGACAATAATATTCTGGTACCCGTCATTTATTCAAAAAGTGTGAAGGCCCATCCGCTTGAAATATTTTTTGTGATTATAATGGGAGGCAGCCTGGCCGGTATACCCGGAATGCTGGTGGCCATACCTGTGTATACGGTGCTAAGGGTAATAGCAAAAGAATTTTTTCAGAAATTCAGGGTGGTGCAAAAACTAACTGCAAAGATCGATTAGCGGTGGGAGTAAATAACAGGCTTGCATATTACCAGGCATTGTCCGGCACTCTTTCCCTGCGCAAAGTATATAATTTCGTTATGGTGGAAGCTGCATATCTTCTGAGCCGGATATTCCGTAAGGCTATCCTGGCCGGAAAGCCCTGGGCTGCTTCCATCGAGCCAACCACTTCCTGTAACCTGCGCTGTACCGAATGCCCTACCGGGATGCAATCACTATCGCGACCCGGTGGAAATATGAAAACAGATACTTTCAGGGAAATTCTTGGTAAGCTTTCGCCCGACCTTATTTACCTGACCCTGTATTTTCAGGGAGAGCCGCTGTTGAATCCCCACTTTGCTGAGATGGTAAGCATAGCACACGCACAAAGAGTTTTTGTTTCCACTTCTACCAACGGGCATTTTCTGAACGATAAAAATGTGGATCAGATCCTTAAAAGCGGTCTGAATCATCTGATCATTTCGCTCGATGGCCTCGACCAGTCAACGTATGAGAAATACAGGGTAAACGGCGATTTTCAGCTTGTAATCGACGGTATACACCGACTGGTCGCTGCCAGGAAGACAAAAAAATCAAGGTCTCCTTTTATTGAGCTTCAGTTCCTGGTAATGGGTCATAATGAGCATCAGATGACACAAATGCGTGAGTTTGCGAAAACCGCCGGAGTCGATAAACTTGCATTTAAAACAGCGCAGGTCTATAATTTCAATGCCGGGAGTACTGTTATTCCAACCCTAAAAGAAAAATCCCGGTACAAGCAACTTCCCGATGGCTCATGGGCTATGGCTAAAGCGATCCGAAACCGCTGTCATCGTATATGGAGTTCGGTGGTTGTTACCTGGGATGGGAAAGTGGTTCCCTGTTGTTATGATAAAAATGCGGATCACCAGGTTGGTGACCTGCTTAAAGATTCGTTGGCTGCGATATGGAAGAACCGGCAATATGCTGCTTTCAGGAAACAGCTGCTTCGCAGCCGTTCCGAAATTGAGATCTGCCGCAA
This sequence comes from uncultured Bacteroidales bacterium, assembly GCA_903822525.1. Classification (GTDB taxonomy): domain Bacteria; phylum Bacteroidota; class Bacteroidia; order Bacteroidales; family UBA4417; genus UBA4417. The sequence continues at coordinate 140,120 of CAIJPI010000180.1, forward strand.
CTGCGGCGAATGATCATTATCCTTTTTATTAGTTGCTATTAATTTCATTTCTGGAATGCAAAATCTTGTGGATCAATTTCATAAGCCCTCTGCTAAACAGTGAATTCTTTTTTAATGATCTGTTTTTTTTGAGGAATTTATTTTTTATTTAATTTCTTGTTCTTTTGTCATGACACAAAAGAACCAAAAAGTCTAGGCTTAATATGAATTTCGCACATATGTACACCTCGGCAAAACTCGCAAAACAAGGCTTGATAATTCAGAACATTATCCTGACAGCACGTGAAGCTGTGTTTTGCTACACACGTGCCTGCGCAGTTTGCCTTCGGCTACATCTGTTGCGAAATTCCTATTAGGCCGGTCCCTACACCCTGAAAATAGACTTATAAGCCTAAACAATACCTACAACTTGCGTGCTTGTTCTGAAGTGTTGCTTTAAGTACAAATCAACTTAGCAGGGAATGGCCTCAGAAAAATACGTTAGCGGTTCTTGCTCACTATCTTTGATTTCTGGCTCTCTCTTGCCCGTTCAGGCAAAAACAAAAGAATCCCGGTTTCCACACACGTGTAGCCGGGGATGCCTTAATTTGATAAGGTGAGATGAGTATTAGGTTACTTCTTCCCTGTAAGTTCCTGGAAAACCTGCTCCAGGTTATGCTCTTCGCGGTGGAGCGATAGCAGCGTAAGATGATTGTCGACAGCAAACCTGTTAATGCGTGGCCTGATATCTTCACCTGGTTTGGCCTGCAGTTTCCACATCAGATCGTTGACTTTAACAGCTTTTATTACGCCGGGAATGGCCAGCAACTGCTTCTCGGTAGTGCGGGTTTCAAATTCAACAGTTACAATATCATGCGATTGAATTTCGGATAATTCGGCAGTAGATCCATCAGCAACAATTTTTCCTGCATTAATAATAATGGCCCTGTTGCATACGGCTTCCACTTCCTGCATAATATGGGTCGAAAGTATTACCGTTTTCTCTTTTCCTATTCCTTTAATGAGTTCGCGGATTTCGAGCAGCTGGTTAGGGTCAAGGCCTGAGGTGGGCTCATCAAGGATCAGGACTTCAGGGTTGTGGATCAGTGCCTGTGCGAGCCCGACGCGCTGACGGTATCCTTTGGAGAGTGTACCAATTTTTTTGTTCTGTTCAGGTCCCAGGCCTGTTATCGCTATCATTTCGCGAATGCGGTCGCGCGAAGTAGCACCCAGTTTATGAATGCCGGCAATAAACTCAAGGTATTCTTTAATATACATATCGAGGTACAGCGGATTGTGCTCAGGAAGATACCCCACAATTTTTTTAACCTCTTCCGTATCGAAAAGCACATCGTGACCATAAATGGATGCTGTGCCCGAAGTAGGAGGGATGTAACCGGTAAGTATTTTCATCAAAGTTGATTTCCCGGCACCATTGGGGCCCAACAAACCTACAACTTCGCCCTTACCGATAGTAATATTTACATTGTCGAGCACTACCTGTGTGCCGTAAATTTTTGTGATATTCTGAGTTATTATCGACATTAAGCTTGAGTTTTCAGATTGCGAAATTAAAACTTTTTGGCTTAAACTCTTGTTTATTGTTAAAAGCCTAATCAGCTAAAGCTAAGAAATTCAGAACTCAGCTGCGATTGACCTAAAAAACGAGGTTTTCATGTATATTGGACTTAAAGTCAAATAGTACTTAAATTTACAAAAAGTAAAGCTATGGATATTCAAGCAGAAAAACTGGAACTAGTCAGGCTTATCCTTGATACAGATAATCCTGGTATATTAGCCTCTGTTAAGCGTATTTTCTCTGATTCACCGAAAGCTGACTTTTGGGATGGTTTGTCCCAGTACCAGCAGGATGAAATCCGTGAAGGAATAAATGAAATTGAGCAAGGAGAAACCGTGGACTTTGATGAATTTATTAAAAAGCAACGGTAAAGAGTCGAGGAATCCATATATCGTATTCACACACAACAATTTATGTTGTTGCACTTTTTGATAATCGTCAAAACCCGGATTCTCTGATCCAGGACACAAATAAACAGTCTTTGTCTGATTCCTTATAGAATAATAATGTGCCTTATTAAACCGATTATTTTAAATGTAATCAACAGATAATTTGTTGAATAATAGACAAATGATTCAATTCTCCAATAGCAGGAGAATATACCGGCCTTAGTGCTATCCATCCTTTTGAATTACTTCGTTACAACAAATTTCCCCGTTTGTGTTTCGCCGCTAGCATTCTGAATTACAATACTATAGATGCCCGGCTTAAGTTTGCCACACTGGTAATTAAGGCTTTGTTCGCCCTGGTTTTGTGTTTCTGTAGTAAAATTATCAACCAGCTTTCCATCATTGGAATAAAACCTGAGGGTGATTTTTCCGGGTTTATCCTGCTTGTAGCCTATTGAAACAAAGTCTTTAGCAGGATTCGGCGAAAAAGCCAGGTTTGAAATAGCTTTCTTGCTTTCAGCTATTCCTACATAAGTTGGTAGCATATACGTGTATTTTGTATAAGTTTCTCCACAGTCAGTACTTACATATATATTTAGAGTATAATCAGGTTCTCCATTCCACCACCGATCAACAATATAAAATTTGCAACTATCCCGTCCGGCAGTAAATTTGACATCATTTAAATTGTCGGGAGTGTTTTTCCTGGTCCAGGTAGCTCCATAATCAATGCTGTGATAAAGACGGTATTGCCAATTTACATAGTATGACTGAAATGTCACCATGAATAATTCTCCTGATACCGCTCCTCTGCTTAATTTATATAAGAGAAAATTGCCATTAAAAATTGTGTCAGCAATGTACATTGTATCATAAGAAATGCCATTATTAATTGTGTGGGTCAAATAATAATCTGGACCACCCAGGTACCCGCTATAAAATTCGCCGGGCACATGTCCTACTTCTAAAGGAAAATAATTAACTGGTTCAATGTGCTCGAAAGAATCATCTGTTTTATAGTAAATCAAACTTTGTGTGCTATAACAACGGGCTGCTATATAAAACAATCCAGGAATTTCTCCTCCCGAAATATTGAGTATTCCAGTGTCAGCGTTTGCCCAAGCTGGTGTTAGCATGTTGAAAGTTTTTCCATAATCACTGCTTTCAGTTATACCCTCATCATACAGAGAATACAGTTTTCCCGGCGTTCTCTCAGTCACATACTGATTATGCCAGAAAGCCTGTGAGTTTTTAAGTTCGATATCCTTTCCGTCATCGGTAATATAATATAAATGGAACAAACTTGTGTTCACATAATAAAAGTCATTTGTTGAGTGACCGCGATACACATCGGAAAGAGTTTGACAGAAAACCCGTGATGTCAGAATAAGCAATATTAGTGCTGTGCCTAGTAAGTAAATAATTGATTTCATGCTGATATTATAAATTTGGAATTAATTTTTATTTGCCTAATCTTCAAGTGCAATTATATACAAAGAGTAAAACGATACATCAATACAAATTCGTTATAATATAGACACCTGAAAACGGATATACCCTTACAGCGATAGTTAAAATAGTTTTACTGGCCATTTCCGGAAGTTCTTTTATCTTTAGTTTAGTGCCCGTTTTTTGAATCCGCTTTTTTGATACTTTTGCCAACTCATTTTCAAAGCCGGAGATGGGTTTCCGGAGTACCCGAAAAGTATTCAACAAAATATTGTGAATAAGTCTTTGGAATTTCAAATTATAATAATACCTTTGCACCCCTTTTTATACCAAAGAAGGAATTTTTGATTAACAGCATATTACACAGGACGATGAATACTTTAAGTTACAAATCAGTCACTCCAAAAGCCGCCGATATTAAGAAGGAATGGGTTCTGGTTGATGCCGAAAACGAAATACTGGGCCGTATGGCAACTCAGGTTGCCAGGATTCTGCGCGGGAAAACCAAAACAAACTACACTCCTCATCTCGATTGTGGTGACAATGTCATCATCATCAATGCCGAAAAGATCCGTCTTACCGGGAAAAAGATGAATGATAAGGTGTATGTTCATTATTCAGGACATCCAGGCGGGCAGAAATTGAACACTCCCCGTATCATGCTGAATAAGAAACCTACGTATGTAGTAGAAGAAGCCATACGTGGTATGCTTCCAAAAACCAAGCTGGGTGCTGAGTTATTCCGCAACCTGCGCGTATTTGCCGGTGCCGAGCATACACACGAAGCACAGCAGCCTAAAAAGATTATCATTAACGAAATTAAATAAGTACAATGGAGACTACGAATGCAATTGGTAGGCGTAAATGTGCTGTAGCACGCGTTTATCTGAAAGAAGGCACAGGTGTCATCCTGGTTAACGGACGTGATTATAAAGAATATTTCCCAACAGCAATACTTCAGAATACTGTTATGCAGGCATTCGAAATCTCAGCTACAGTTGGAACGTTCGATGTCACAGCTAACCTTGGTGGCGGTGGTGTTAAAGGACAAGCCGAAGCACTGAGGCTGGGTATTTCACGTATTCTCTGCGAACTCGACCCAACACGTCGCCCTGCACTTAAGGCTGAAGGCCTTATGCGCCGCGATCCACGTATGGTTGAGCGTAAAAAATTCGGTCAGAAAAAAGCTCGTAAACGCTTCCAGTTCAGCAAGCGATAATATTGAAAATGAAGGTAGTTTAGTATCTAAATTGCCAGGACTCCTGTATCGTATACAGGGCTACCTGGCAATTGCGACATTAAAGAATGTAAACTAATTAAATGAGGAGATAAATTAAATGGCAAGAACAACATTTGACGAATTACTCGATGCAGGCGCACACTTTGGTCACCTTCGTCGTAAATGGAATCCTAACATGGCTCCCTATATCTTTATGGAGCGTAACGGTATCCACATCATCGATCTTTACAAAACCATTGCAAAAATTGATGAAGCAGCAGCTGCTATCAAGCAGATTTCGAAATCAGGAAAACGTATCCTTTTCGTAGCTACAAAAAAGCAGGCTAAAGAGTTAGTTGCAGAGCTGGTACGTCCTACCAATATGCCTTATGTAACTGAGCGCTGGCCGGGCGGAATGCTTACTAATTTTGCTACTATCCGTAAAGCGGTTAAAAAAATGTCGTCCATCGATAAACTGATGGTTAGCCCTGCATTCCTTGGTATTTCGAAACGCGAACGTCTGCAGATCACCCGCGAACGTGCCAAACTCGAAAAAAACCTTGGCTCCATTGCCGACCTCAACAAACTTCCTTCGGCAGTTTTTGTGGTTGATATTATGAAAGAACACATCGCTATTGCTGAAGCACGTAAACTTAACATACCTACTTTCGCAATTGTTGATACCAATAGTGATCCTAATTTAGTTGACTTCCCAATCCCTGCCAACGACGATGCATCAAAATCAATTGCCCTGATCATCAAAAAAATGATCGAAGCTATTGACGAAGGTAGCAGCGAACGTAAACTCGATCGCGATAAACGCGAAGATGAAGGCGAAGAAAGCGAAGAGCAGGCAGCCAGCAGAATCAGCGACGATGATGATGACGACGCACGCGAAATTGCACGCAAAAAACGTGTTGCCGCCGGACTCGAACCAGCTGAAGGTGATGATCGCAAGCGTCCACGCAAACCCATTGCACGCAAACCGGCTCCGGGTGCAGCCCCACGCAAACCAAGACCATAATTACATAAAAAATTTAGTGTAACCATAAACCTGTACTAACCGTGCAGGTTTATGTAATTACATCAGTCAATAACAAATTGAAATAAAACAACAATGGCTACTATTACAGCATCAGATGTAAATAAACTCCGCCAGATGACCGGTACCGGTATGATGGATTGCAAGAATGCATTAGTTGAATCGGATGGCGATTTTGAAAAAGCAATTGATATCTTACGTAAAAAAGGACAAAAACTGGCTCTAAAACGCGCCGATCGCGATGCCAACCAGGGTTTTGTTGTTGCTAAGATAACTGAAGATAAAAAATTCGCAGCTATTATCATGCTGAATTGCGAAACCGATTTCGTTGCAAAAAATCAGGAATTTATTGATTACGCCAACAAAATCATTGACCTTGCAATAGCTACAAAACCTGCATCACTCGAAGCATTAATGGCTATGAGTATCGATGGACGCACCATTACCGATGGCGTTACCGATCTTACCGGTAAAACCGGCGAGAAAATGCAGCTTTCACATTACGAATTCGTTGAAGCTCCTTTAGCAGTAGCTTACAACCATTTTGGCAATCGTTTGGCTGCCATACTGGGTTTGAATAAAACAGAAGCTGCCGGCATTGATGATGTTGCAAAACACGTAGCTATGCAGATTGCTGCAATGGCTCCTGTTGCTCTCGATAAAGACGGTGTAAATGCCGATATTATCGCCCGCGAAATTGAAGTTGGTAAAGACCAGGCACGTGAAGAAGGCAAGGCTGAAGAAATGCTTGAGAAAATTGCCATGGGTAAACTGAACAAGTTCTACAAAGAAAATACGCTGCTTAACCAGGAATTTATCAACGATTCGAAAGTTACCGTTCGCGAATACCTGGCGAAAGCCGATAAAGATCTTACCGTAACCGCTTTCCATCGTTTACAGTTAGGAGCATAAGAATATTTTTTTTTTTTTTGAAAAGTCCCGTCCGAAAAGGCGGGATTTTTTTTTGCTGTAAGCGTCAGAAAATAAAATGCGTGTGTATGGAGGTTGCTTAAGCAGGTTTTGACTTGAAGCAAGACCCTGGCTAAAATGCATGTTTAGAAATCGACTTGAACTATTATCTGCTGTTCAGTTGAATTATTTCTTGAATTTCAACCCGGATTTTTGGAATAATATTTTTCGCTACATCCCAAACAATAGAATAATTAACACCCATATAATCGTGAATTAACCTATCACGCATTCCAGCCATATTTTTCCACGAAATATCCTTCCATTCTAATTTTATGTCAGCAGGTATCTTTTTGGTAGCTTCACCAATTATTTCCAGGCTTCTGACAATAGCCCTTTTTAATGTTTCGTCACTGATAAATTCATCTTTTATTGTTTCCGGCCTGATAACTGAAACAATAAAATCGCACTCTAATAAAATATGCTGTAAATAAACTATCGAATCTTTATGCATACTCCACCTCTTTTAAAATATATGGGCCTATAAAAGGGCTTAATCCTTTTGTGGTAACAATATCCAATTTCGAACCTTTGAATATGTTTTCCAGAAAACTACACGTGTTTATATAGTTCTCATAGGTTTCGGATTCTGCATTGAAATCAATTAAAATATCAACATCGCTCTCCCTGTTTGATTCTTCCCTAATTACAGAACCAAACAACCCAATGCGAACAACACCGAATTTGATTAATTCAGATTTGCTTAGCTTAAGTTTGCTTAATATTTCTGCTCTTTGAATCATTGTCTGATTTTTAATCAAAGATAACTATTTTATGATGTCCTTTTTAGCCTTTGATGAAAATTTGAACTGCACGCATCAGAAAATAAGATACATGCGAAAGGAGGTTGCTTAGGCAGGCCTTGACTTGAAATCAAACCCTGGCTAAAACCCAAGGATGGTTTATTAAGCTTATGATGAAAATTTGTGCCGCACGCGCCTGAAAATAAGCGCGCGCAAACCGGGCAAAATTAAAAAGCAGGGTGTTTTCATTGCTTTATAAATCTGAAGTATTCGGTTTGTTGATTTCATAATTTGCGGAAAAGAAAGGGGTAACAATAATCCACCCCTTTCTGATTTTAATAGTAAATTGTATCATGGTATGTTTCAAAACCTTTTAAATATACACTATCAATCTTTGTCTCCCATGTTGAATCACGTAATATTCGCAACCTGAACTTTAAGTACCTGTCACCATAAATGTTTGTGAGTATATTCCGTTCGCATATACTAAACGGCCTATCTTCATAAAATCGAAATTGCCATCCTATATTATTATCCCCGGAAAGAGTCCAACAGGTGTCGCCTATAAAGCCTTGATCAAGAAAGATTACTCTTAATTCTTCAAGGCCTGGTAGAGTGCTTTTGTAAACCCCACAAAATTCAGATACCGACTTCATCGCATACACCATGTTTTCATGCACTCCTGCACTTACACTGGTAACTAATCCACCATGTGGAGCTTCATACCGTGCCTTTGACAATGCTAAGAATGAATCATATTCACCCGTAATCTCCACCCTGAAATTACCCTCTTTATCAGTGTATGCAATATTTTTTTTTCCTGATGAAGTGTTGCCAGGGATAATTTCTCCGGCTGTACTCACTCCGTCTAATAACGTAACTAAAACACTGTCAATAGGTTGTTTGGAGCCTTCATTGATTACTTTGCCGCTTACAATGGTGGTATGCATTTTTTTCTCACATGATGAGAAAAGAAATAATACCGCTATTAATGCAATTAATTGAGGTTTCATTGCTTTATAAGGTTTAAGGTTTCGGAAACATTACCAAACACTACATTAACTGAGTACGCACCATTAGGAATAGACCTGACATCGAGTATATAACGGTTTTCCTCATTCGATATTGCCTTATGTACCAATTGCCCTTTTGTATTATAAACTGATATAATTACCTGAGTATGAAGTGGATTAATTAATGTAATGGTTACCTTATCGTTCGTAGGGTTAGGGAAAATGGAAATGCCAGATTCTTCAGGGAAGAGCGTGGCTTTTTTAGTAGAATAATCATGTTTCTGCCAGGCATATACGGATGGTTTGTAATCGAATAAGGGTTCAAATACTTTATTCG
>CAIJPI010000181.1 GCA_903822525.1 uncultured Bacteroidales bacterium
CATTTCCAAACCCGCTTCGACTCCCCTTCGGCAAGCTCAGGGCAGGCTTCTCAGCGTGACAGAATTATTGAACCCTTGAACTCTGAAACCATGAAACTCTGAAACTTTTTTTTAACCACGGAGGCACGGAGAACACAAAGAAACACTAAGAATGTGAACGAACCCATATAAATCAGAAAATTTAAACGGCGCAGCCCTTGAACCTTTGAACGCTTGAAATTTTGAACCCTTGAACCCTGAAACTCTTCAAACATTTCAAACCCTTCTAACATTTCAAACATTTTAAACTTTCAAACCCTTCAAACCTAAATCTCCCCCAATCCAAAATGAAATTGATAAAAGCTGTACTTTTGCAGATCCGCATTTAATACTACGTTTTACTCTATCTATTACACATGTCATATCATCCTTTGAATTTCGGACTTATTGGCGCAGGCGGGTACATCGCCCCCAGGCATATGAAAGCTATAAAAGAAACCGGCAACAACCTTGTTGCTGCCCTCGACCGTTACGACGGCGTAGGCATTATGGATAGCTATTTCCCTGATGCTGACTTTTTTACAGAGCCTGAACGTTTCGACCGCCACCTCGATAAATTACGCCGCAAAGGACCGGGTTTTAAAATAGACTATGTAAGCATCTGCTCACCCAATTACCTGCACGATGCCCATATGCGCCTTGCATTGCGCAACGATGCCATTGCTATCTGCGAAAAACCATTGGTGCTGAATCCATGGAACCTGGATGCACTCCTTGAACTGGAGCAGGAGACCGGTAAACGTATTTTCACCATTCTTCAGCTGCGCCTCCACCCTGCCATCATTGCTCTGCGCGAAAAAATAGCCAATGGCCCTGCCGGTAAAATCTACGATGTAAAGTTAAAATATATCACCAGCCGTGGCAAATGGTATCACATTTCGTGGAAAGGCGATCTGGCCCATTCAGGAGGGATAGCTACTAATATCGGGATTCATTTTTTCGATATGCTTACCTGGATTTTTGGCGATGTAAACGAAAATATCGTACATATACATGAAGATGACCAGGCTGCAGGTTCGCTGAAACTGGATAAAGCCAATGTGGAATGGCAACTTAGCATCAATGCTGATCATCTGCCTGCCCAGGCTTCTGAACAGGGGAAACGCACCTATCGGTCCATTACAGTCGATGGCGAGGAAGTTGAATTCAGCGAGGGATTTACCGACCTGCATACCCGTAGCTACGAGCAGATACTTGCCGGAAACGGCTTCGGGCTCGAAGATGCCAGAAAAAGCATTATTATTGCACATGGGATCAGGAAACAGATTGGAAATGGGGGATAAGTTGGAAGTTTTTTTTACCACGGAGGCACTAAGTACACGAAGAAACACTGAGAGGGAGTGATAGAGCGAGGGAGTGAGGGAGAGAGGGGGCGACTGTAGACTGCACGATTTTGATCCCTAACCCCTAAATCCTAACCCCTCAACCTTTGAACCCTTGAACTCTGAAACATTGAAACCCTGAACCGAGCGAAGCGAGCTCACCGAAGGTAAACTCTTCAAACATTTAAAACCCTTCAAACCTACCAATCCCTCCCAACCCTCCAAACTTAACTCCTATTCCTATTAACTATTCTAACACTATTTAATATATTTTTCCATGAAAACTGCTCTAATCACAGGCATCACAGGTCAGGACGGCGCATATCTCGCCGAATTTCTGCTTAAAAAAGGCTACCAGGTCCATGGGCTGAAACGCCGCAGTTCTCTTTTCAATACCGATCGTATTGATCATCTGTACCAGGATCCACACGCCGATGACCGGAATTTCTTTCTGCATTACGGCGATATGACCGACTCCTCGAACCTGATACGCATTGTAAAGGAAGTTCAACCCGACGAAGTATATAACCTGGCTGCCATGTCGCATGTGAAAGTCAGTTTCGATACATCAGAATATACAGCTAATGCTGATGGCATTGGCACACTCAGGCTGCTGGAGGCCATCAGGCTGCTGGGCATGACCGAGAAAACAAGATTTTACCAGGCTTCGACCAGCGAATTGTATGGGCTGGTGCAGGAGGTGCCGCAAAGTGAACGCACTCCCTTTTATCCCCGCAGCCCTTATGCTGTAGCTAAACTTTATGCTTACTGGATCACGGTAAACTACCGCGAAGCCTATAATATGTATGCCTGTAACGGGATTTTATTTAACCATGAATCACCTATACGCGGCGAGACTTTTGTAACCCGCAAAATCACCATGGCTGTGGCCCGCATTGCACTGGGGATGCAGCAGAAACTTTTCCTGGGTAACCTTACCGCCAAGCGCGACTGGGGACATGCCAAGGATTATGTTCGGGCCATGTACCTGATGTTGCAACAGGAAAAACCTGAAGATTTTGTTATTGCCACAGGCGTTACTACCATGGTAAAGGACTTTGTGGGGCTGGCTTTTGCCGAAGCCGGTATTACAGTGGAATTTAAAGGTGAAGGCCTGCATGAAAAAGGCATAGTGGTATCCTGCAACAACAGCGAACATCCTATTGCTCCCGGAACTGTGGTGGTTGAAGTAGATCCTGCTTATTTCAGGCCTACCGAAGTTGACTTGCTGCTGGGCGATCCGACTAAAGCCAACACCAAACTGGGATGGCAGCCTGAACATAACCTGGCATCGCTGGTTAAGGATATGATTGAGAATGATCTGAAACTGGCCAGGAAAGAGAGATATTTGAAGGATGGGGGGTTCAGGGTGATGAATTACTTTGAATAAGGGGGTTATCCACGAATCTGCACGAATGTTTTCAGGAATCTTCAAGGATGTATCCACGAATCAACACGAATAATGTCACGAATTTTCACGAATATTTCATCGGATTTTCAAA
>CAIJPI010000182.1 GCA_903822525.1 uncultured Bacteroidales bacterium
AGCATTGATTCAGTAGCTTTTAAATGAGTTTAGGAAAATGAAATCTTGTTGGATCGAGAAAATTAAAAAAAGGGAAATGCTATTGCAAACAATTTGATTTAAAGTCCTGTAAACTAAAATGATAATCCGAAGTAAAGCTCCGTTGCGATTAGGCCTTGCTGGTGGCGGCACTGATGTTTCGCCATACTCCGACTTGTATGGAGGTGGAATACTCAACGCTACCATAAACCTATATGCTTATGCTACCATCGAGCCAACGAATGATGGGAAAATTAGTTTTGAAACGGCAGATGGCAGCAATCGTAAGACTTTTGACACAAATTCCGAAATTAAACCTGAAGGAATATTCGATATCCATGTGGGTATTTACAATAAAATAAGAAGAGAATATAATAACAAAGAGTTGTCGTTCAAGCTTATAACTTCTATTGATGCGCCTCAGCAATCCGGGCTTGGAACTTCGTCAACACTGGCAGTCGCCATACTTGGTGCTTTTGTTGAATGGCTCAAACTTCCATTGGGTGAGTACGACATTGCCCAAATGGCCTATGAAATTGAGCGAATCGACCTAGGAATGGCTGGTGGGAAACAAGATCAGTATTCTGCCACGTTTGGTGGAATCAATTTTATGGAGTTCTACAAAGATAAAGTGATTGTAAACCCATTGAGGATCAAGGAATCATACTTGGATGAACTTGCACATAACCTGGTACTTTATTATACCGATACAAGTCGCCTATCATCGCAAATCATTCAAAAGCAACAGCAAAATGTGAAGGATGAAGATAAAAATGCCATTGAGGCAATGCACCAGCTTAAAAATCAGGCTGTAATGATGAAAGAAGCACTCCTCAAAGGTAACCTCGACGAAATTGGCAAAATTCTCGATTTTGGCTGGAAGTTCAAAAAACAAATGGCTTCAGGGATTACGAACCCAAGTTTGGATAAAATTTATGATTGTGCCTTGGAAAATGGAGCTACCGGCGGAAAAATTTCAGGTGCGGGTGGTGGTGGCTATATGTTTTTCTATTGCCCAAACAATACACGATATCAGGTAATTGAATCGTTAAAGCAATTTGGCGGTTATACCGAACGTTATGAATTTACCAATCAAGGCTTAGTTACTTGGACTTTGTAAATTTATATAAACCCATTCCCGAATAAAGAAATTCAAATATGGAAACTAAAATAAAGACAATTATACAATCTTCTATTAATTTAAAAACCAAGGTTTTAAATAATCAGGAAATCATTAAAACAGTAAAAGAAGTAGTAGATTCCATCGTAGTTTGCTATAAAAACGGGGGAAAAGTCTTGTTTTGTGGCAATGGTGGCAGTGCAGCTGATGCACAACATTTGGCAGCTGAACTATCTGGCCGGTTTTACTTCGACAGACCACCGCTTTTTGCCGAAGCTTTGCATGTAAATTCCTCTTATATAACCGCAGTTGCAAACGATTTTGGGTACGATGAGGTTTTTGCCCGTCTGGTTACGGCTATGGGCAGACAGAATGATATTTTGGTTGGATTGTCAACTTCCGGAAATTCTCCGAATATTTTAAATGCTTTTAAAGTTGCCAACAGATTGAATATGAAAACTATAGGATTAACCGGAGAATCAGGTGGAAAGCTTAAAGCGGAAAGTAGCTACCTGTTGAACGTCCCATCAATGGATACACCTCGAATTCAGGAAGTACATATAATGCTAGGACATATTATTTGCGAACTCGTTGAAGCAAAACTTTTTAAAGTTTAGTTTCCCAATGAATACAAAGGAAGCAATTGTACTTGCCGGTGGATTGGGCACAAGATTACAAGCAATGTTACCGGATATCCCTAAATGCATGGCTCCGGTAAATGGGAAGCCATTTTTAACTTATGTGCTTGATTATCTGATAATTCAAGATATTTCAAAAGTTATACTTTCGGTAGGATTTCGTAAAGAACATATAATCAACTGCTTTGGAGATAAATATAGTTCGCTTTCAATTGATTACACAATTGAAAATGAACCTTTAGGGACTGGTGGTGCAATTAAATTGGCAATGAATCAGGTTAATGGCCGAAATGCCTTCGTAATA
>CAIJPI010000183.1 GCA_903822525.1 uncultured Bacteroidales bacterium
ATGGGCCACCCTGCCATTTGTGCCGGTGTACAGTATTTTATAATGTCCTTCGAGCCGCGATTTGATATAATTGGCATTAAGAATGGCATACTTCGTGGCTTCGGTGAGCCCGTTGCCTCCAAGCAGTTTGATATAAGCATACGAAATAGGCAAAACAAGAGCGCTGCCGTAAGGAGCTGCTGATACTGCCTGTATCGCTTTTTCGCCCCCGGTTTTCATTACCGGATGTCCCGGCAGGAAAGGCATCAGATGTTCAGCTACTCCGATAGGACCCACGCCCGGGCCACCACCTCCATGAGGAATGGCAAAAGTCTTGTGCAGGTTCAGGTGGCATACATCGGCCCCTATTATTCCTGGGTTGGTAAGCCCTACCTGCGCATTCATATTAGCGCCGTCCATGTAAACCTGTCCTCCGTTTTCGTGGATTATGGCTGCAACTTCAAGGATGCTTTCCTCGAAAACTCCATGGGTTGAAGGATAGGTTACCATTAAAGCAGTGAGATTGTCTTTATGTTTTAAAGCTTTTTCGCGCAGATCGACCATATCGATATTGCCGTTCGGGTCGGTTTTTACAACCACTACCTCCATGCCTGCCATGGCAGCACTTGCAGGATTGGTTCCGTGTGCCGATGCAGGAATAAGGCAAACTTTACGATGACCTTCTCCGCGGCTTTCGTGGTAAGCTTTGATTACAAGCAAACCTGCATATTCTCCCGAAGCTCCTGAATTAGGCTGCATCGAAACGGCTTTAAATCCTGTAACCTCGCAAAGGGCTTTCTCCAGTTCACGGATCAGGATGTTATACCCTTCGGTCTGCTCAACAGGTGCGAAAGGGTGGATGGCACCGAATTCAGGCCAGCTCAGCGGAATCAGTTCGGCAACAGCATTCAGTTTCATGGTGCACGATCCCAGCGGTATCATGCTGCGGTTTAATGCAAGGTCACGATTTTCAAGTTTTTTCAGAAAACGCATCATCTCTGTTTCCGAATGATAGCTGTTGAAAACAGGATCAGTTAGGAAATCTGTCTGCCTGTCCATGCCGGGCGCAAAAGTGCGGATAAGACCGCATTCGTCGGGATTGCATACAAATTCGGAATATTGTTTACTTGCAGCCGATGCAAAAATATGAAGAACGAGGTTTACATCTTCCAGCGAAGTGGTTTCATCAAGGCTGATGCCTACTTTATCGGCACCGATATAATTGAAGTTAACATGGCTTTCGACTGCCAGTTTGCGTAAGGTTTCAATTTTCACTCCTTCAGGGATACTTATAAGAAGCGTGTCGAAAAAATTAGCATTCAGTTGTTTGTAGCCATATTTCTGAACCTCAGTGGCCAGTACTCCTGTAAGTATGTTAATATGGCGTGCAATATTGCGTATTCCTTTTGGACCGTGGTATGCTGCATACATTCCGGCCATGATGGCGAGTAATGCCTGAGCTGTACATATATTTGATGTGGCACGTTCACGTTTTATATGCTGTTCGCGCGTTTGAAGCGCCATACGTAAAGCCCTGTTACCTTGTGCATCAACCGAAACTCCGATTATACGTCCTGGGATAAATCGCTTGTATTCGTCACGGGTTGCAAAAAAAGCAGCATGAGGACCTCCAAATCCCATTGGGATTCCAAAGCGTTGTGTTGATCCAACTACTACATCAGCTCCCCATTCGCCGGGAGGTGTAAGCAGGGTCAGGCTCAAAAGATCAGTTGCCACAGCAACCATAATGCCGTTTTCGTGCGCACGATTCACCAGTGCACGGTACTCATGAATTTCGCCAAATTGATTGGGGTATTGGAGTAATATGCCGAAAATATGAGGTGCAGGCTCGAAATCATCACACGATTTAATCTCTATTTCAATACCCAGGTGACTGGCACGGGTTTGAAGTACTGCTATCGTCTGAGGGAAAGTACTGCGTGCAACAATAAATGTATTGGCTCCCGCTTTAACAACTTCGCGCGGACGGCCGTTGTGAAGCATGATCATGGCTTCGGCAGCAGCTGTGGCTTCGTCAAGCAGCGAAGCATTAGCCAAGGGCATACCTGTCAGATCGGCAACCATGGTCTGGTAAGTAAGCAAAGCCTCGAGCCGACCTTGCGAAATTTCAGCCTGGTAAGGAGTATAGGAAGTGTACCAGCCTGGATTTTCAAAAATATTTCTCAAAATAACGCCTGGAGTAATGGTGTTATAATACCCCATGCCTATGTATGATTTGAACACCTTATTTTTCGAGGCTAATGCTTTTATATGGTTCAGATACTCGAATTCATTAAGTCCGGCCGGTAGATTCATAGGTCTTGGTAACCTGATAGAAGCCGGAATAGTCTCGTTAATAAGCTGTTCAAGTGAATCTGCACCTATTACCTTTAGCATGAGTTCTGTTTCGCTCTGACGGGGGCCATTATGTCGATCAATAAAGTTGTTGGTAATCATATAGTTATGTATTGTTAGTCGTTATTTTATGATGTGGCAAAGATAATAATCTTAGTCTGATAGAAGTAAAAACTTGGAGGATTGTTAATTAATAAGCAAAGTTGTTGGTAAAATATCATTTTTATAATTTAACATTTTGATTTACAGCTTCATCAATTCATGTTTTTCGATTTATTAATATTTTACCATGGAATCTGAAATCCGCAAGCAACTACTTTACCACAGCAGGAGTTTATTACTGTGTGCTTTTCCATTTCAACTATCTGAAGCGCAGAGCCAGCAGGAATAATCATGAAGCCTCGCTGCTCAGTTCAAGGTTCTTTCTATACTTTAATGTTTGTAATATCATTAATCCTTTTATCCTCTTCCAAAACAATCGTCGAAAAATAGTACTTTTGCAGCCCGAAAAGGGAATATTTAAGAGAATGCGCATTTATGAAATTCAATAAAACAGTTTTTACCGGTGCCATGGCCATTTGTGTAGCTGCTACGCTGTGGGGGCTCGACGGTATAGTACTTACACCCAGGTTATCCAGCCTTAATATTGGAATGGTAGTGTTTATTTTTCATGCACTTCCGTTCCTTTTGATGAATATTTTTATGTTCAGGGAATATAAGCATATCCGCCATTTTACAAAAGAGGATGTGTTGATGTTCTTCCTGCTTTCGTTACTGGGAGGAGCCGTAGGTACACTTGCGATTGTAAAAGCCTTGTTTCTTGTAAATTTTAAAGCCTTAACCATCGTAGTTCTGTTACAGAAACTGCAGCCTGTGTTCGCTATAACCCTGGCAGCTTTATTGCTGGGCGAGAAACTTAAACGAAACTTCATACTTTGGTCGGCATTGGCCATTACTGCCGGTTATTTCCTGACATTTGGATTCCGTTTACCCGATTTTACAACTGGAAGCCTTACTGCTATTGCAGCCGGTTATTCTTTACTGGC
>CAIJPI010000184.1 GCA_903822525.1 uncultured Bacteroidales bacterium
ATATAGTGCATTGTGCATTGTGCTATGTGCTTAGCATCCTTTATTTGTATTTATCAATCCTGTAGCTTGTCTGCATTATACTCTCTGAGCACTGAGCACTTTGTACTAAGCACAAACGATTTTCCACATTTTCCTTAAACAGAACCAAAGAATATACCTTTACTAAAGTACTTTATCCTTAAAGAACTTATAGGTTTCAACCTGTGAATTGATTTTCAGGTTTGGATTTCCTTTTACATATTGGTTTGAATGGGTTGCCGAAATTGTACGGGCTTTGGTATTGTCGCGCAATTGTATCTGCAGCAAAGTCATAAGTTCCCGCTGTAAATCGCGGTCGAATATAGGGCAGGCTACTTCGATACGATTATCGAAATTGCGTTCCATCCAGTCGGCAGATGAAAGGTAAAACAACTCATTTCCTGCATTTGCAAATACCATGATTCGGCTGTGTTCGAGGAAGCGGCCAACAATTGTGATTGCTTCAATATTCTCGCTCAGCTTTGGTACGCCAGGCTGAAGCACACAAATTCCCCTCACTATCAGTTTAATCTTAACGCCTGCTATACTGGCCTCATAAAGTTTCTTGACAATTTTAATATCGGTGAGGTTATTGACTTTTAAAATCATCCAGGCATCGGTGCCGGCTTTTGCGTTTCGTATTTCGTTGTTCAACAGTTTGATAAACTGGTTCCGCATATGAAACGGGGCAACAATTAATTTTGAAAATTTTGGGGCATTATAAATAGATTCAAAAAGGTGAAATACGCTGTTTACGTCGGCTACAATTTCTTTGTCGGCAGTAAAAATGGAAACATCGGTATACACCCTGGCAGTAGTCTCATTAAAGTTGCCTGTGCCGACGCCTGCATAGTAAACATTTTTTATCCCTTCTCGCCGGCGTATAAGCAATAGTTTTGCATGGACTTTATACCCCGGGATGGATTGGATAACCCGAACCCCTTCCTGCTGCATTTTTCCGGCCCAGTATATATTGGCTTCTTCGTCGAATCTGGCCTGTACTTCAAGAAAAACAGTTACTTCCTTTCCGTTGCGGGCAGCGTTGATAAGTGCATTTACCACGTTCGAATTGCTGGCAACGCGGTAGAGAGTCATTTTTATACCTCTTACCAGGGGATCGAGTGAAGCCTCGCGCAGCAGGTCGATCAGGTAATGAAAGGACTGATAGGGATAATGCAACAGATAATCTTTTTCTTTGATGCCAGCCAAAATGCTTTTGGTTACCCTTAGTCCAGGGTGTTCGAGTGGAGGCAAGGGATTGAATTCCATAACCGGCGAGCCTATATTCGGGAATTTCACAAAATCTTTGAAATTGTGGTACCTGCCTCCTGAAGCAATTGTATCGCCCTGGCTGATATTCAGTTTGGCAAGTAGTTGTTTTAATAACCTTTCGGGCATATGCCTGTCGTAAACAAATCTGACAGGCGGTGCAATTTCACGCTGTTTCAGCCCTTCTGTCATGAGTTCAATAAAGCTTTTCGATACATCATTGTCAATATCCATCTCTGCATCGCGGGTAAACTTGACAGCATAGGCTTTATAGGAATTGAATCCAAAAACCGAAAATATTTCGTTCAGGCAATGTCTAATAACGTCATCGAGCAGAATGATAAAATGCTGATCGTTTTCGGAGGGAAGGATAAGGAAACGTGAAAGTGTGTTTACCGGGACCTCGATTAGTGCGTATTTTTCGAGCGATGGCTTTCCTTTTACCTGGAGCACGACAGCCAGATACAGTGAATGATCGTGCAGAGATGCGGCTTTCAGGTTACTGAGAATAATTGGAAATAGATTTGGCCTTACGTGCTCCCTGAAATATTTTTCGACAAATTGACTTTGATCGGCAGTGAGTTCCCTATCATTAATAACAAAAATATTTTTTTCGGCAAGTTCATGAATAACCGAATTGTATATGCGCTGAAACTCTTTCTGCTGATCTTTGGTAATACGGTTTATCTCCCTGAGTGTTTTACGCGGGTTCAGGTATTTGTCGTGGAAAACATTTTTCTCCATGCCGATCATACGGGTTACCGTAGCAACCCTGACCCTGAAAAATTCATCGAGGTTATTGGAGTATATACCCAGAAATTTCATCCGGTTAATCAGAGGGGTAGCCGGATCTGCTGCCTCCTGTAAAACCCTTTCATTGAAATGAAGCCAGCTGATTTCGCGGTTAATAATATTGCTTTTTGACACTGCCATAAAAAATACAGATTTTTATCCCTGAAACAGATGCTTATTCATGTATAACAGCCTGGGAGATAGGATCGGTAACATAAAACTACAAAATATTTCCAGATTTTATGCAAAAAAGGGCTTTACAGGTCATTTTTATACAATTCAGCCAAAGATATTGAAACTGTAGCCACGGCATGTTAACAATATATTAAATTTCAGAAAAAGGAATGCAGTACCAGTATCCTGAATATCTTGATTTTATTGAAAGTTGCGGTTTGCTCAACGCATGACTCCATACTTTAAAGGCCCGGTTCCGTTGAATCGGGCAATAAAATAGATGCGGCATTAAATGTCGTAGAAGCTTGTAAAAGCAAAGGAAGGACCGGGCTGATTAAAGCATTCCGGGCCAAACGGTAAAGTTCTGAATAACTTTCGCTTTTTTGAGATCAACCCATTTTTCGGTATCCAGGTGAACGGATACTACCCCGGTTGTCGGCAACGATTCGAGCTTTGGATTAGCGAAATGGTTAGCAACCATAGTAACGGTTGGATTGTGGCCTACGATCATTACATTGTTGATGGAATCATCAAGTTCATGAAGAAGATCGAAAGTATCCGAATCGTCGCCGGTGAAAAGTTTATCGCTGGCTACAACTTTATCTGCAGGGACTCCAAGTTTGTCGGCAATTATCAGTGCTGTTGCGAAAGCTCTTTCTGCCGGGCTGGCAATTATCTGATCGATAACAGGTTTGCTTTCGGCCATAAACAGGGCTACCCTGAAAGTACGTGCAACTCCGGTATCTGTCAGCATTCGGTCAGCATCAGCAACGTTAGCACTTGCAGGAACTGCTTTGCCATGTCTTACAATATATACAGTCTTCATAAACTGGGGTTTAAATTTGTGTAAACATACAAAATATCTTAAAACGCAAAAGCGATACCTGAAAATATTCGGATATCACTTTTGAAAGAGTTTTTTTTGGTTTTTGGTTTAAGAGTTCAAGGGTTCAAGAGGTAAAATGTTCAAAGTCCAGTATATCAGGATTACATGTTTGGTAATGCACACAACCCGAATTTTTTCACCCCTTTAATTTTTTCAAAACCTTTGGTTTTCTCCTAGCCCTTTTCTATTCTTAATACCCAAATAAAGGGAATTCGCTCATCATTTCATTAACTTTCGAGCGGACCTTAGCTATTACTTCTTCATTTTCGTGGTTGGCGATCACTTCGTCAATTAAATCCACGATAACCGGAATATGCTGTTCCTTGAGGCCACGGGTTGTAATCGCCGGAGTACCTACACGGATACCTGAGGTAGTAAACGGTGTACGGCTGTCGAATGGCACCATGTTTTTGTTTATCGTGATGTCAGCTTTTACCAGTATGTTTTCAACCATTTTACCTGTAATATCAGGATATTTGGTGCGAAGGTCGATAAGCATCAGATGGTTGTCAGTTCCGCCTGATATTACTTTAAACCCTTTATCCATAAAGGCCTTCGACATAACCTGTGCATTCTTTTTCACCTGCATTGCATAGTCCATAAACTCATCGGAAAGGGCTTCGCCGAAGGCTACAGCCTTGCTTGCAATTACATGTTCGAGTGGACCACCTTGTGTACCTGGAAAAACAGCGCTGTCGAACATGGCCGACATCATTTTAATTTCGCCTTTGGGTGTTTTCAATCCCCATGGATTTTCAAAGTCTTTACCGATCAGGATCATTCCGCCACGTGGTCCGCGGAGTGTTTTATGGGTAGTGGTTGTTATAACATGGCAATGAGGAACCGGATCATTCAACAGTCCACGGGCAATAAGTCCGGCAGGATGTGCAATGTCGGCCATAAGTAATGCTCCGATTTTGTCGGCAATCTGGCGCATGCGCTTGTAGTCCCAGTCGCGGCTGTAAGCTGACGCTCCTGCAATAATAAGTTTTGGCTTTTCGGCTAATGCCAATGCTTCCATCTTGTCATAATCAATGGTGCCGGTAGCTTCTTCAACGCCATAGGAAATCGGGTTGTATAATATGCCCGATGAGTTTACAGGTGATCCATGCGACAGATGTCCACCATGCGAAAGGTTAAGTCCCATGAAAGTATCGCCTGGTTTCAGAATCGTCATCAGCACAGCCATATTAGCCTGAGCACCTGAATGTGGCTGAACATTAGCCCATTCGGCACCAAAGAGTGCTTTAGCGCGGTCGATGGCAATCTGTTCGGTTTGATCCACAATCTGACAGCCACCATAATACCGGCGCCCGGGATAGCCTTCGGCATATTTGTTTGTTAATACCGATCCCATCGCTTTAAGAACCTGTTCGCTAACAAAATTTTCGGAAGCAATAAGTTCGATGCCATGCATCTGACGGTCTTTTTCCTCATCGATGAGGTCAAAAATAACTTTGTCTTTTTTCATAACTTTATATGCAGTGTATTTTAAGCTGATCAAATAGCAATTACCCCAAACAGGTTGCGGCAAAGGTAGAAAATATGATGATACTGACAAGGTATGAATACAATATCATTGATACAGTTTACGGTCTTTTATATTCTCCTGAAGCTGATTTCTTTTACCCTGTTAAATTGTAATCTCCTTAAGTTTAACAGCTAACTATAAAGCACTGCCCCGGTTTTGAACATCATGGAAATTGCTTTGAATAAATGACCGGGAAACCCCTCTGATTACCAAGGGATATATGCTCCGATAGAATACAACAACATGGCAGGCGGTTGTTCTATGTCGACTGGCCATTGGGGGCCCTTTTCCAAAGCAAATCCTAGACCAAGTTGTGCGGTAAACCATTTCTTTCCGCGGTATACAAAAGAGGGTCCGAAAACACTTTGTGTATAGCTGTCGCCGACGCCCTGGTGCCAGTATCCCAGTGAAACAAAACTGCTTCTAATAGTAGGTTTAAGATGAATGTTAATCCCTGCGCCATATCCGATATACCCGGCACCTGCCTGAATACCGATTCTGTTAAAAGCAAGAATCTCAAGATCGGCTCCGATCAGGGATCCTCCACCCTGTAATATACCAAAAGTTGCACATAGCTTTTTCTGTTGATCATCAGCAGCCTGCGAAAATGCAGCAACGACAGAGAATGCGAATAAAAAAATCAATAGTTGTCTTTTCATAGTCTGATTATTAAAGTGAGTTCTTCTGAATTTACTGTCTTCAAAAGCCAGGCAAATATAGTATTTGTTCAAATGTGTAATGCTTCTGAAATTATTTTTTATTGGTCTCAATTGCCCTGGCAAGCAGTAGTCCGGCATCACCTCAAAATTGTTAACTTTGCACCGGGCTGTTAACAAATACAGGCCTTGTACGTTATTTACCTGATATTCCGGCAAATTACATTTTTAAGAATAAAGTTTCATAATGCCGGGGTACTGATTTTTCAATAGAGTTCTATGATTGAGTTTGATCGTTTTACGCTTGACAATGGGTTGCGTGTTATTGTTCACCACGACAACAGCACTCCTATTGTTGCAATGAACATATTATACAATGTGGGTTCGCGGGATGAACATCCTGAACGTACTGGTTTTGCTCATTTATTCGAGCATCTGATGTTTGGAGGTTCCGAAAATATTCCCCGCTTTGATGAGCCGCTCGAAAGAGTAGGAGGGGAGAATAATGCATTTACCAATAATGATTTCACCAATTATTACCTTACTTTACCGGGACACAACCTCGAAACAGCTTTCTGGCTCGAATCGGACCGTATGCTGAACCTGGCATTTTCGGCTAAGAGTTTTGATGTTCAACGAAGCGTGGTAGTTGAAGAATTCAGGCAAAATTACCTTAACCAGCCCTATGGTGATGCATGGCTGCTCCTGAGGCCTCTGGCATATAAATATCATCCATACAGGTGGGCCACAATCGGCATCGACCCTTCGCACATCGAACAGGCAGGTATGGACGAAGTACGCGATTTCTATAAACGGTTTTATAATCCCTGCAATGCTATTCTGGTAATAGCCGGAAATGTTAAAACTGATGAAATCAGGGTACTCACTGAGAAATGGTTTGGTGTAATCGATAAAGGAGAGGTGAATCGCCGCAAACTGCCTGCGGAGCCTCAGCAAACGGAGTCCCGTTCACTAACTGTGGAGCGTGATGTGCCTTTCGATGCCCTGTACAAAGCATGGCATATGTGCAGTCGCGCAGAGGAAGGCTTTTTTGCAACCGACCTGATATCTGATATTCTTTCAGCTGGGCAGTCAGGCAGGCTTAATCAGCAACTGGTTAAGAATCAACGCTTATTCAGCGATATCAGCGCTTTTATTTCGGGCGATATTGAAGCAGGACTGTTTGTTGTTACCGGCAAATTGATGAAAGGCATTACTATGGAGCAGGCTGAAAAAGCTTTGCAAGTTGAAATCGATAAAATCTGCACCCAGGAAATTGAGGAGGAAGAATTGCAGAAAGTCAAGAATAGAGTTGAGGCCATGATGGAGTTCAGCGAAATGCGTGTCCTCGACAAAGCCATGAACCTGGCTTATTACGAGCTGCTGGGCGATGCAGGACAGGTTAATGACCTGATAATGAAATATGCTTGTGTAAAGGCAAGCGAAGTCACTGCCGAAGCAAAAAGAATTTTCAGACCCGAAAACAGCTCAACCCTTTATTACATTGCAAAAAACAATGAAGCCTAGCTCTCGTTTACGGTAAAAAACCAATCTCTCCCCATTACGAAGTTGCTCCCAACCAAACTAACATCAATCAGATGATAAAAGCTCTCAACCGGAAAATACAGCCTGCTATACAGCCCCCCGGACATATTGATTTTCCACAACCGGAAATAAGCCGGCTGAGTAATGGAATAAAAGTATACCAGTTTAATTCGGGTACACAGGATGTTATTTCAATCGAACTGATGTTTTCAGCCGGGAGCTGGTATCAGAAAAAGCCATTTACCGCCATGGCTACAAATCTGATGCTGCGTGAAGGTACCAGGAATTATTCGGCTCAGAAGCTTTCGGAGACTCTCGACTTTTACGGTGCCCATTTCGAAAATACCACTGAGCGCGACAATGCTTATGTGACTCTTTATTCGCTCAACAAACACCTCGGCAACACCCTGCCACTGTTATGTGAAATTGTTAAAAATCCTGTTTTCCCGGAGTACGAATATAATGTACTTGCGGGTAAGCAAAAGCAGATGCTCGAAGTAAACCGTCAGAAAGTCAATTTCCTGGCCCGTACCCATTTTAACTCCTTTCTTTTCGGAAGGAACCATCCTTACGGAATGTATCTCGAGCTCGGTGATATAGCAAATACTTCAAATTCGGATCTGATTGATTTTCATAAACGTCAGTATCATTCCGGAAACTGTACCATTGTGGTGGCAGGTCGCATCAGGCCGGGACTTATTAACGAACTTGAAATTTATTTTGGCGGAAATGACTGGAGCGGGATAGCAAGTGAGCGTCTTCAATATGCGACTGAAGGTTCAGTTGGAAAAAATCATTACATTGTAAAAGAGGGTGCCATGCAGTCGGCGATCCGCATGGGCGGAATGATGTTCGGGCGTAGTCATCCTGATTTTGCAGGAATGAAAGTCCTGAATGCCATTTTAGGTGGATATTTCGGATCGCGCCTGATGAACAATCTCCGTGAAGACAAGGGGTATACCTATGGCATCGGATCATCGGTAGTGCCCCTGTTCGAAGGCGGATATTTTGTAATTTCAGGCGAAGTAGGCGCTGAGGTTACACGAGAGGCACTATTCGAAATAAATTCAGAACTTAAGCGTTTATGTGATGAGCAGGTTGGCGAGAGTGAACTTTCGCTGGTTCGCAGTTACCTTTCGGGCGAAATGCTGAGAGCTGTTGATGGACCTTTCGCACAGGCCGGTTTGTATCGCGAACTTATTGAAGACGGGCTGGATATTTCTCATTTCGAGGGGTTAATAGATACAGTGCAACAAATTAATGCGCAACAGCTTCAGGATTTAGCTATTAAGTATCTGGATACTGAGAAACTATTTACATTGGTTGTTGGGCCCGAAGCAATTTAATTTTAAAAATGGCAGGAAAATACAAGTTTAACGTGAATTCAAATCCGGGGTGTTTCTTACTCAGGCTTTTTTTTGTGTTATTCGTGTATATTGCTTTTAGCGGGTATGCAGCTGTTCACGCTTCGGATATAAAAGTAAAAAATGAACCGGGTCTGGTTCAAGGATCTGCAGTTAATAGTGTACAGGTATTTTTAACTGAATCTGCAGTTGCGAAATCGCTGCCTCCTGTTATCACACTTACGGGCTTACCATACCTGTCGCGAATGGCCCTGCTGAGCTGGGTTTCCTCTAATCCCATACTTCCCGGAACCTATTTTGTTGAAAGACAGGCAGCGCCGGCTATTACCTGGGATCTGCTCACACAGCTTCCGTATAATTCTGTTTTGCAGTACAATGATACCATTTCGTATCCTTACTGCACATCCACCAATTTCTTATACCGTATTCGCTTTCAATCAGCGCCACCGGGCAACGATGCCATTTCGGATACTTACAGTATAGTGCTTTGGGATCAGACTTCTCCGGCTAATGTTCAGGATGTAAGAGTGAGTATAACTTCGGACATTCTTGGTAGTTTTCCCGAAATAACCTGGTCACGGAATACAAGAGATGACATATCCGGATACCGTATAAGTAGGTTTAATGGATTTAGCTGGGACAACATTACCATAGTTTCCGCCGATTCGAGCCATTTTGTCGATAAAACCGTGACCGATGCTTGCGATAAATCCTATCAGTATGTTGTCGTTTCTTTGGATAAGTGTGGATGGCCAAGTGCTCAGGATTACAATTTTTTTGTTCAGACCCTCCATCTCGCAATGCCTGCTATCGATAAATGCGAACGCCTTGCAAGATTATCGTGGAATCCGTATTTAATAATGCCTGGAGGTCTGGGTGGTTATAAGGTTTATCGTATGCTTGATTATGGGACTCCTGTATTAGTTACAGATATTTCGGATACAACCATAAATCAGTATTCTGATGCCTACACGTTTTTAAATGGTCACAGTTATACTTATTTCGTTCAGGCATACAACGTTTCCGGAACTGGGGTTTCCTCTTCCTGCAAGCAAACATGGACCTATACCGGAGCCAATGTTCCTGATTCGGTATATATCACCAAGGTAAGTGTTGTGGCCGATGCCTACATACAGGTTAGCTATCATAGTTCACCTGCCGGCACTGTTAAAAAAATGATACTCGAGCGCTCACTTGACGGAGGAAGCACATTTCAGGCCATCGATTCCCTTGTAGCTTCCACTGGTTTTTTGCAGGCTGATTTTTATATCGACGACAGAACTGCTGACATACAGAGTCAGAGCTATGATTACCGGCTGGTGGCAATTGATGATTGCGGGACAAAAAGACTCAATTCAAATATTTCGAGGTCGATATTTCTGCAATGCAGCGCGACACCAGCTCAGAATAACGCAGTCTGGAATACATACGGGTACTGGATGCAGGGTGTTGAAGGCTATAAGGTATTCCGCACTGTTGAAGGGTTGCCGCTCGATGGTGAAATGCTGGCAAACAATCCTCCTGTAACTATCTCATATACTGATTTATTAGCGGGTGTAAGCCCTTCGAAGGAAGTCTGTTATTGGATAGTAGCCCGGGAAAATCCGGGTAATCTCTATTTAAATAAGGCTGAATCTATATCAAATACATGCTGTATCATCAAAGGCGCTACCATGTATTTGCCAAATGCATTCCGGCCTGAAAGCAATGTTACTACGAATACCAGGTTCAGGCCCCTGGCTTCATTTGTCGATCCGGCCAGTTTCAGGATGATCATCTTCAGCAGGTGGGGGCAGCAAATATTTGAAACTTCGGATATGGTGAACGGATGGGATGGTAATGCATACGGACAGGCCGTTACAGCCGGATTGTATTGCTATGTAATCAGCTACAAGTCAATAGGGGGGCAGGATTATACCAAAAAAGGGACGGTTATGGTTGTGCGATAAATATCTGCTGTGCTTAGTATTAACTGTTTTAAATATATTGATTTATACCATTTTTCAACACTGAAAACCTTAAGATTTTTTAACAAGGACTTCCATTAAAATTAGTAAATTTGCAAGTTCAAAAAAAAGGCTATGTTTATTGATAGTGAAAAATTTGCAGGCGATGGTCTGACATACGACGATGTCCTGCTTATCCCCGCATATTCTGAAGTTCTTCCCCGTGATGTTGATACATCATCCTGGTTTACGAGGAAAATAAAAATCAATATACCTATTGTATCCGCCGCTATGGATACAGTAACCGATTCAACTATGGCTATAGCCATTGCTCAGGAGGGTGGTATTGGTGTGCTCCATAAAAATATGAGCATACTGGATCAGGCTGCTGAAGTACGTCGTGTAAAACGTTCCGAAAGCGGCATGATCACCGATCCGATTACCCTGCATGAAGATGCTCTTGTACAGGATGCTCTGAATATCATGCGCGATAATAAGATTGGCGGGATCCCTATTGTAAGGGCCGATGGAAAACTGGTCGGAATCATCACAAACCGGGATCTTCGCTTCGAACGTAATCCGCTGAGGCCACTGGCCGAGATCATGACGCGCGAAAACCTGATCACCACCAATACATCGACCGATCTTGATAAAGCCTCCGATATACTTCAGGAGTATAAAATTGAGAAATTGCCGGTAGTCGACGATGAGTATAAACTTGTTGGCCTGATTACCTATAAAGATATCAGTAAGATAAAAGCCAGGCCGAATGCCTGTAAAGATGAATTGGGCCGTTTGCGTGTAGCAGCCGGTGTGGGAGTGACAGCCGATGTGCTGGAACGGGTGTCCGAACTTGTTAAGAATGGTGTTGATGCAGTAGTTATCGATACTGCACATGGTCATTCGAAAGGAGTACTCGATACTACACGCCTTGTAAAATCAAAATTTCCCGATCTGCAGATTGTTGTCGGAAATATAGCTACTGCCGAAGCTGCACGTGCATTGGTTGATGCCGGAGCCGATGCGGTTAAAGTTGGGATAGGTCCTGGCTCCATATGTACTACCCGTATCATTGCCGGAATAGGTATTCCTCAGCTTTCGGCCATATATGTGGTTGCTAAAGAATTACGCGGAACCGGAATCCCTGTTATTGCCGATGGTGGTATACGGTATACCGGCGACATTGTGAAAGCTATTGCTGCAGGTGCATACAGCATTATGGCAGGATCCCTGTTTGCAGGGGTTGAAGAGTCGCCAGGTGAAACCATTATCTATGAAGGCCGGAAATTTAAATCCTACCGCGGTATGGGCTCAATCGAAGCTATGCAGAAAGGCTCCAAGGATCGCTATTTCCAGGATGCGGAAGACGATATACAGAAACTGGTTCCTGAAGGCATAGTTGGCAGAGTTCCTTTTAAGGGTGCACTTTCCGAAGTAATCCACCAGATGATTGGCGGTCTGCGCGCAGGAATGGGCTATACCGGTTCAGCCAATATTGCAAGTCTGCAGAAAGCAAAATTTATAAAAATCACTTCCTCCGGGGTGGCCGAAAGCCATCCTCACGATATTACCATTACCCGCGAAGCACCAAATTACAGCAGGTAATTGATCTGTTATTTGTTTCAAATCCAATTCCAAATCCAAAATCTAAAACTGAGCTCAAAGCCCTCAGACGATTTAATCACTATTCACTAAAACTATGAAACGAACACTTTTTAATGCTTCTTTTACACTCTTCTTTTGCATTTTTTTCTTCCCGGTTTTCAGCCAGAGTGCTGATCCTGTATTATTGCAGGTAGCCAACGAAAAAATCTCGAAAAACGAGTTCGTTAAAGTATACGAGAAGAATAACACCAAAAGTGATAAACCCGATGCTAAAGCGCTGGAGGAGTATCTCGACCTTTATATCAATTTCCGCTTAAAAGTTACCGAAGCCAAAGCCCTGGGCATGGATACAGTAAAATCGTTCCGCGAAGAACTGGCCGGATACCGTAAGCAACTGGCACAGCCTTACCTTGCTGATAATCTTGCAAGTGAAAAAATGATTCAGGAAGCATACGATCATAAACGATTTGACATCCGCGCCAGTCATATTCTGGTACGGGTTGACAGGCTTGCATCAGCTGCCGACACACTTGCAGCCTGGAATAAAATTATGGACGTGTATAATCGCATAACTGTCAAAGGGGAAGATTTCGGCAAAGTTGCTGCCGAAGCATCCGAGGATCCATCAGCAAAAGACCAGGTAGTTGACGGGCAGAAAAGAAAGGGTACCCGTGGCGATCTTGCATTCTTTACGGCTTTCGATATGGTTTACCCTTTCGAATCAGCTGCATACAAATCGAAAGTAAACGAAGTTTCCTTACCGGTTCGCACCGATTTCGGATATCATCTCATAAAAGTTACTGCCAAAACACCGGCAATGGGTAAGATTCAGCTGGCACATATCATTTTAGTTTACCCTTCGAAAGGTTCGCTCGATGATTCGTTAAAAGTTGCCGATTCAGCCAACATGGCCTACAAATTACTGAAAGGCGGAAGCGATTTTGGTGATCTTGCCAAGAAATATTCCGACGACTTCTCTACTGCAGGAAAAGG
Organism: uncultured Bacteroidales bacterium; assembly: GCA_903822525.1. Classification (GTDB taxonomy): domain Bacteria; phylum Bacteroidota; class Bacteroidia; order Bacteroidales; family UBA4417; genus UBA4417. Next base: position 12,780 of record CAIJPI010000184.1, read on the forward strand.
TGGCGTTCTGCCCTGGTTCGGTGTAAACCGTTTGCTTCCCGATTTCATGCTGAACATACAGAAGATGAAGCAAAAAGGCGACTATTCGGAGCCTTTCCAAACCATGTATGGCTGGCATATTATTAAACTGGTCGACCGTAAACCTATTGGCAGTTTCGAGGAGGAGAAAGACGATATTAAGCAACGGATCTCACGCACCGACCGGAACAATGAAATTCAAAACGCTTTCCTTGCTAAGACAAAAGCCAACTATGGCTTTACCCAAAACCTTCCGGCACTCGTCGAGTTGACGAAAACGGTTACGGATTCCATTTTCGAAGGAAGTTGGAAGTTGGAACAGGCTGCCGGCCTTGATAAAAACCTCTTTACCATTGGCACCCTTAATTATACACAGGCTGATTTCGCAAAACAGCTGGCTGCAGGCGAACGTCGCGGACCGCGCCATGATATTCCGGCTTATGTGTATCAGCAATACAATATTTTTGTAAACGATGCTGTAAATAAATATGCTGACAACCAGCTCGAAACTGAATATCCTGATTTTAAAGCCTTGATTAGTGAGTATCATGATGGTATTTTACTCTTCGATCTTACGGATAAAAAGGTTTGGTCGAAAGCTGTGAAGGATACAGTAGGCCTGCAGCAATTCTACGAAAAGAATAAAACCAATTTTATGTGGGAAACCAGGCTGGATGCTTCGGTATTAACCATTAAAGATGCAAGTATCATCAAAAGCCTGAAAAAACTCCTGAAGAAAGGTGCTACTGACGAGCAGATCCTTGCGAAATTCAACCGCGACAGCATTCAGAAGATTACCATTGAGCACAAGAAATTCCTTAAAGGAGAGAATATGAATCTCGAAAATATTGCCTGGAAACCGGGTACCTCCGATATCATTCCTGTGGCCGATAAGGAAAGTATACTGGTTATCGTTCATCAGGTTGTGGCTCCCGAACCAAAGCTGCTTCAGGAAATACGTGGCGCGATGACCGCTGATTATCAGAATTTTCTTGAAAAGGAATGGATAAACGAACTTCGCACCAAGTACCCTGTTGATGTGAACCGCGATGTATTTAATTCGATATTAACCCTGCAATAGTATATGTTACGCCTGCTGGTAATTTCAGCTATTCTCTCAATGCTAATGGTTTCCTGTACGTTGTTTCCCAAAAAGGACAATAACAAGGGGAAAGCAGTAGCACGGGTATTCGACAACTACCTGTACCTTGAAGATATAGCTAATCTTATTCCGGCCGGCACAAGTGCCAACGACAGTGTTGAAATTACTGCTGCATATATTAATAACTGGGTGAGGCAGGAATTGCTATTGAAACAGGCTGAAGACAATCTCGACGAAGCTAACAGTGATTTTAGCAAACAGATTGAACAGTATCGCAATTCACTTATTATTTATGCTTACGAATCGGAACTGGTGAAGCAAAAGCTGGATACAGTGGTCTCATCAGGCGAAATTGAAGCGTATTACCAGGCAAATCAGAACAACTTTCATCTTCGTGAGAATATAGTGCTGGCAAGCTTTGTTATTATCAGAAAAGATTCACCTGTGGCAGCAAAGTTGAAATCGCTTATGCTCAGCAACAGGGATTCGGATAAGGACAAACTTCAGACACTCTGCCAGAAAAACGGAGCCGACTATTCCATCAATGATGGCACCTGGATGTCATTCGCCGATTTAACACGCAAAATACCATTAACAGTTGATGATCAGCAGGAATTTCTCAGCAAGAATAAATATTACGAGGTAAAAGATTCAACATCAATATATTACGTAGCAATTTCGGCATTCAAGAGTAAGGAAACCATATCGCCGCTCAGTTTTGAAATTGAAAATATACGTATCATTCTGCTTAACAAGCGTAAAGCGGAATTGCTGGCCCGGATGGAAGACGACCTGTTCAGCGAAGCCGTGAAACGCAATAAATATGAAATATTTAAGAAGTAATTTCCTTATACCCATGATAAAGAGAATAATCATACCTGTTTTGCTGATCGTTTTAATGAGTTCGGTAATACAGGTTAAAGCTCAGAATGAAAAAGTAGTCGACGAAATTGTAGCCCTTGTAGGAAGCCATCCTGTATATTGGTCGGATGTGGAAGCACAGTTTGCCCAGGCAAAGGCCCAGGGTATGACAGGTGATCCGTATTCACTGCGTTGCGAGATTTTCGAAAACCTTATTTTTCAGAAACTGCTGGTGTACCAGGCCGAAATAGATAGTCTTGTGGTTGGTGACGACCAGGTGAACAGCGAACTCGACCGCAGGTTGCGCTATTATATTCAGCAATTTGGCTCACAGCAGAAACTTGAGGAATTTTACGATAAATCGCTCGACGAATTCAAGAACGAACTTCGCGAACCATTAAGGCTTGAACTTTTATCGCAGCAGGCACAGGGAAAGATTACGGAAAACGTAAAAATGACACCCAACGAAACGAAAGAATATTTTAACAACCTCAAACCTGATAGTGTACCGGTAATTCCGATCGAATATGAGATTGGACAAATTGTAAAGAATCCTGTTGTTGGTCCGGCTCAGCTTAAGGAAGCACGTGAAAAACTTCTGACCCTCAGGGCCAGGGTTCAGAAAGGCGAGAAGTTTTCGACCCTGGCTGTGTTGTATTCCGAAGATCCGGGTTCGGCCGCTAAAGGAGGTGAACTTGGTTTGTTTAGCAGGGGCAGTATGGCACCTGAATTTGAGTCGGCTGCCTTTAACCTGAAAAATAAAAATGATATTTCGGAAGTAATAAAAACCAAATTCGGCTATCACCTGTTGCAACTTATTGAACGCAAAGGCGATTTTGTAAATGTAAGGCATATACTCATCATCCCGAAAGTATCGCCCGACGACCTGGTAGCTGCAGCTTCAAAACTCGACAGCATTGCAGATAAGGTCAGGGTCGACTCACTTACATTCGAAAAAGCCGCTGTAATGTACAGCGACGATCCGGGCAAGGTAAACGGAGGCTTGATTCAAAGCCAGTCGTCAGGCGACACCCGGCTGGCTGCTGACGAACTTGATCCTAAAGTTTTCTTTATTATCGACAAAATGAAACCCGGCGAAATCTCCGGCAGTGTTCCATACACTACCGATGATGGAACCCAGGCATACAGGGTGCTGTATCTGAAACTTCGCACCGAACCGCATAAAGCTAATATGAAGGATGACTACAATAAGATTCAGGATTGGGCTCTCGAAAATAAAAAAGAGAAGGTGATCTCCAAATGGATCGAAAGTAAATCGAAAACAGCATATATACGCATGGGCGACAGGTTCAAAACATGCGATTATAAATATAACTGGACCTTTACTGAAAATTAGGCTGTTGTTTGGGCTATCAAAAGTTTAGGGTTGAGTTTAAGCATAAAATAACTTTAAGTTTCAAGCAGCTAAAAATTCTTAGTCCCTAACCCCTAAATCCTAACCCCCAACCCCTTTAAAAAATTCAGTTTCCTCAAACTAAAACAAATATGATCCAATACAAGTCAGATACTGAAGCGCTCAACGATTTTTTGTTAAAATACAATGCTTTGCGTTCCGAAATCGGAAAAGTAATCGTTGGACAGGACGAGGTTGTAAAGAACTTGCTGATTGCTATATTTTCGAGAGGGCATGCTTTACTTGTTGGTGTTCCCGGACTGGCCAAGACACTGATGGTGAATACACTTTCTCAGGTTTTAGGTCTTACTTACAGCCGCATACAATTTACGCCCGACCTTATGCCCTCGGATATTATTGGTACCGAAATACTGGATCAGGAGCGAAAATTTAAGTTTATCCGCGGCCCTGTATTTGCCAATATCATTCTTGCTGATGAGATAAACCGTACACCTCCTAAAACTCAGAGTGCACTGCTCGAAGCCATGCAGGAAAAAGCGGTTACTGTTGCCGGTGTTAGTCATAAACTTGATGAGCCATTTTTCGTTCTGGCTACCCAGAATCCGATAGAGCAGGAGGGAACCTATCCATTGCCCGAAGCGCAGCTCGACAGGTTCATGTTTAATATATGGCTCAATTATCCAACTTTTGAAGAGGAAATCCAGGTGGTGAAAAATACGACCACCATGCATTCGGCAACGCTGAATGTAATTCTTACCGCTGAAGAAATTAAATATTTCCAGGATCTGATACGCCGTATCCCTGTTGCTGACAATGTGTATCAGTACGCAGTAAGGCTCGCATCGTTAACCCGCCCCGGGTCGGCTTTAGCTCATCCCTGGGCTAATAACTACCTGACATGGGGAGCAGGCCCGCGCGCATCGCAATACCTGATCCTGGGGGCAAAATGCCATGCTGCCGTATCGGGTAAATATTCGCCCGATATTGCCGATGTACAGGCTGTGGCAACATCCATACTTCGTCACCGTATAGTGCGGAGCTATAAAGCAGAAGCTGAAGGAATAAAAGAAGAAGATATTGTGAACGAATTGCTGAAATAAAGAAAGGCTTACTTTTTGAGTTTCAGGATCAGGACAAATAAACGCTCCGTTTTTTTATTTCAAGCTTCTGAACAAACAAAAGGCTGAGTAGTTTCTTTACCTGAATGTAACAATTTACTTGAATAGTATAAATTGTGTCTATCTTTGTAAAAATTAATTGAACCAATAAAAACCAATAAATAAGATGGCTGTATTAGTAGGAAAAAAAGCGCCTCAGTTTGAGGCAGATGCTGTATTAAACGGAGGCGAATTTGTTGAGAAATTCTCACTCGCTCAGTATATCGGCAAAAAACATGTAGTATTTTTCTTTTATCCCCTCGATTTCACTTTTGTTTGTCCAACCGAAATCATTGCATTTCAGGATAAACTGGCTGAATTCGAAAAACGTAACGTTCAGGTTGTTGGCTGTTCAGTCGACAGCAAATTTTCGCATTGGGCCTGGTTAAATACCGAACGCAAAGCCGGCGGTATCAAAGGTGTTACTTTCCCACTGGTTTCCGACCTTTCGAAAACTATTTCCGAGAACTATGATGTTCTTGCTGGTGAATGGGAATATGATGAGGATGAAGATTATGTTGAATTCAATGGTGATGCAGTTGCTTACCGCGGACTTTTCCTGATCGACAAACAAGGCGTTGTCCGTCACCAGGTTGTTAACGATCTTCCACTCGGACGCAGCGTTGAAGAAGCACTCCGTATGGTTGATGCTCTTCAGTTTTTTGAAGAAAATGGTGAAGTATGCCCTGCCGACTGGCATAAAGGCGACGAAGGCATGAAAGCTACAGCTGATGGAGTTGCTGAATACCTGAGCAAACACTAAAATATACCCCTGATTGAATTAAACCGGCCTTGCGCCGGTTTTTTTTATGCCTTCTTGGAAATATTCTGGTCTTTTACGACAATTCTAATCAGTTAAGGAATTAATAATAAATGGTTCTGTTTTAGAATATTGTAGCAGGAATTGATTCTGTTATATAGTGCATTGTGCATTGTGCATAGTGCTATGTGCTTAGCATTATTTATTTGTATTTATCAATCCTGTAGCTTGTCTGCATTATACTCTCTGAGCACAAATGATTTTCCACATTTTCCTTAAACAGAACCAAAATCATTTGGGTATTGACCTGGTTTTTGAAAGTTCGCCAAATATTCCCGGCACTTTTCAGATGAAATCAAAGTTGGGATCCAATTTCTAAAATTTCAGTGACAGCATCTTTAATTCCGCCAGTTCCGCATCCGAAAACCTGCCGGGTTCAATATTTGCCGATCGGCACATGAAATATATGCGGGCCGATTTTGCCAGAATATCAATCAAATCGAAAGTCGCTGAAATCTCTTTTCCTATGGCGAAAACACCATGTTTCTCCCATATAGCCACATCATGATTGTGCAGGGTACGGGTCGTTTCGGCAGCAATACTTTCGGACCCTGGAACCGTGTAGGGTACGAATCCCACACCCTCAGGCACAAAAATAGCAGTTTCGGGATGCATACTCCATAACAATCGGTTTAGTTCTTCCCGGTTACAGAATTCCTTCGCATGTGTAAGTGCCACGAGTTCGTTGGCGTGGGTATGCATTACAACTTTTTCGTCGCTTCCTCGTTCGGCAATCATCTGGTGTATGCCCAGGTGTGTAGGGAGTTCGGATGTAGGCAAACATGTATCCGCATCAGCTTTCAGCGGGATAAGCTGATATCTGCTGCCAGATTCGTTCATTTTAATGATCACTGCATTTTGCGATGGGTTGCGGGCCAGATCGCGCATGCGCTTTCCGGTGCAAGTTACTAAAAAACTGCAACCCGCCAGTTTCGGGTATGCCATTGAAAGATCAATACTGGTATATGCGCTGGTTTCGGGAATTTCATCCTGAAACAGATCGCTTATATTTACTGAAATATTGCC
>CAIJPI010000185.1 GCA_903822525.1 uncultured Bacteroidales bacterium
AACGTTTTCGCAAACGTTTGCGGAAACTTAACGAAATGATAATTTTTCTTTAATATCGGTATGAAAAAGCAGATATTGGTAAAATACTGATAATCAACAAGTATTATTGTAAAAATGACACTAAGTAAAGTTGCGGAATAGAACACTTGCATTTAGGCGTTTTTGTAATTGTCCTCTGAATCATGGTTGGTCAGCTAAAAAAAAGAGGCTGTCTGGAAACAGACAGCCTCTTTGCATTCATAAAAAATGATGCTGTTATTTTGCTGAAATGGTATAGGTAAGCATTATGATATTGGCGGTTACAGTATAGGTTCCGTCAGCAGCAGGAGTTGGAATTGAAGCCGGATCGGTAACTGTTTCAGTTGGGCGGTAAACCAGGTTTCCGCTTGTATTTGTACCGGCAGCATCGGTTCCGTACATGGGAGCCCATTGACCTAATGTGGTAATGAACTTAATGAACTTGCCTGCCGTCAAGGTTGTGGTAAGGGTATAAATGCCACCGGGGCCACCACCTGCCATGGGGAGAGCCAGATTGTTATTCCAGCCGGCTGTGCAGCCGTCGCCCAGCATAAAAAGACTGGGGTACAATATAGCGGTGATGTATGGTTTAACTGATTGTTTGATTACAACCGAATATACCGGCTCAACATTGGCTGCAACGGTAGCTTTTACCCTGTATTCAACAGCGAGCGGAGCAGGATCCTGAGGATCAGTTTTCAACAATAGTAATTTGCTATTCAACTCACTGGTAAGGACTGTAAGCGTACCCATGTTGTTGGTGGTACCCAGGTCCTGTGCATTAGCAAAATCATTGCCTTGTTTATCGAGTTGCAACGTGTAAGTAACCGATGCAGCGAACCCAAAATCGGACATCGACCATTCGTAGGCAACAGGTACATCAGCATCTGCTTTCAGCAGTTCGACGGAAGCTCCGTCAGTAAGGTTGGTTATAGCTGGAGCCACAGGGGTATCGCTTTTAATCACCCTGATTTCGTCTTTCTGGCACGAAACAACAGCAAGGATGCTAACCAAAGACAGTACAAGTATTGATATTTTTCTCATAGTTTTTCTTTTTTAAGGATTAATATCCGGTATTTTGTTTCAAGGTAGGGTTAGCGCCCAGGTCGTTAGCAGGTATTGGGTATAGGTTGCGGTAGCTGGCCGTTGCCGCGCCTCCTGCAACATTACCTTTCCAAGCCCAAACCGATGTGCCGTCAGTAAATTGTCCAAAGCGGATAAGGTCGGTTCTTCTGTGGCCTTCCCAGAATAATTCGCGTGCCCTTTCGTCGATGATAAAGTCGAGGGTTAAATCGCTGCTGGAGATATTGCCAGCTGCGTCGCCGTAGGAGCGTAACCTGAGTTGGTTCACCAGGTCAAGTGCTGTGGCTGCGTCGCCACCAGTGCCACCTCTTAAAACAGCTTCGGCATACATCAGGTATACGTCAGCAAGGCGGAACATAGGATAATCGGTATCCACAAAATCGGGATGTGCATGAGGTGCAGCGGCCCCTGTTGAGGTTACGTTTTTATACTTGGTAACGGCATATCCCTGAGTAAACTGGGCAATGTCATCAATTTCGAGGGATTGTCCGGAGGTCCAGAACATAGCTCTGTGGTCGTAGCTCTTCCTGGCAATGCTGTAGGTATAATCGGGAGCGCCAAGTTTTAAGGTGATGGCATAGGTTCCTGCTTCAGGAATGGCGATGTTTGCTCCGCCTCCTTCGAGAATTCCGTTTACTCCATTATCACCGTAATCAATAACCCATGCATCGTTTGCTCTGAATTTCAGATCACCGGCAACAAGATCCAACACGGCAGTCCATTCGCCTGTGGTTGCATCATAAGCCATATTCTGATCCGAATCCCATCCTCCGGAGGTAGCTGACCCTATTACTCCCCAATCTGTTTTAGTAAAGGTATAGGTAAGTGCTGTGAGGTCAACGTTAATTTTATAATATCCTGCATCAGTTGCTTTTATATTAGCTCCGCCGGGTAAAAGAACACCGTCGGCACCACCCCAGTCGGGATCGCCCCATGCCTGGCCTTTCAGGAATTTGAATTCGGCATTTGCCGGGAAGTTCAGGTAGCCTTCGTATTTCTCATCGCTGTTCACCGAAGCAAGAACTGTTGTATTGTCGCCAGGGGTCCAAGCAGGATTCTGATAGCTGCCCGGAACCTGTAGTTTCGGATAATCCGAAGCGTGACTCCTGCCTGCCGGCGAATGCCATAAGGACTTACCCGTTCCAAATTTCTCAACAAGCGTTTTGGTGGTACGTATTCCGCCCCAGCCTCCGCCAACGCCAAAGTCAGCTGCAGGCATACTTCCGCCTATAGCTGCATGGATCAGGTAGGTCATACCTCCGTACGAGCGGGTATAGGAACCATCGCAGGTGATAGGGAATATAATTTCAGGGCTGCTGTTATTATCAGCCAGGAAGTTATTTTCGTATTTCGGAGCAAGGGTATAACCTGCATCGATTACTTTCTTGCTGTAGGTGATACAATCCGTGTTCTTTTCCTGTCCGGTATATACTTTAGCGTTGAGGTAAAGTTTTGCAAGCAGTGTCCATGCGGCAGCTTTGTCAGCCCGGCCATACTCGAAACGGGGCTCGCCCAGTTCGGTTTCAATGGCTTTTAGTTCCGACTCAATATACTTGAACAAATCAGCACGTGTTGTCTGTTTTGGGAAGAATGCGCCAGGAAGATCAGCTTCGGTGATAAAAGGAGTGTTGCCGAATAAATCGATAGCATGGTAGTAGGAAAGAGACCTGATATAACGGGCTTCAGCGTTATACATTTTAATGGTGGCGTCGGTATTTCCGGATGTAGCTCTGATATACTCATTAGCTATAGAAATGGTGAAGAAAATTCTGCCATAAATAGCGGTAATAAATACGTCGTTCGGCGACCAGGTTTGCCAGTGGAAGTCTTTGATGGTAGCATCGTTCCAGGCCATGACAGCTTCGTCGGTGCTTAATTCCTGGGCATTCCAGTACTGACGCAGGTAATTTGAGAAACCTTCGTCTATACCGGCTATATCAGGCATTCCCGAAGGACCTTGCTGACCGCTTACGGAATAGGATGAATACAATTTGGCTAATCCCTGTAAATAAGCTCCGGGAGTATCGTAAACTGTTGCTGAAGTGATCAGTTTTTTATCCAGTGGAATAACATCAAGGTCTTTAACACATGATGTTGTCATTGCTACTATTAACAAAGCAGTCAATGATATTATTTTGAAATTTTTCATAGTCTGTTTGTATTTTGGTTACAGGGTGATATTTAATCCGACAACGAAAACCCTTGCGCGGGGATAGATACTGTTATCAATACCTCCGTCAACTTCGGGATCCAGTCCTGAGTATTTGGTGATAATAAAAGCATTTTGAGCTGTCAAACTCAGGCGGGCTTTCAATTTTTCGGTAAAGAATGAATTGAAATTGTACCCTACGCTGATGTTATCCATACGGAAGAACGAAGCGTTCTCGAGATAATAATCTGACCAGTACTGCGGATTAACAAATTCGGTTTTTGTAATGGTAGTTGGCAGGTTATTAAAGAATCCTGACTGGTTATACAAACTTGCATACGTAGCTTTTTCGGAAGCAACATTGTTGTAAACATAGTTTCCGATGTTTACACGGGCTGAGAATGAAGCATCAAACTGCTTGTAAGCCAGGCTTGACGTAAGCCCCATAACCAGGTCGGGAGCAGGTTTTTTGTAGTGATATTTGTTTTTATTGTTACCTGCAACATTACCGCCATCGCCGCTGCGATCAACATAAAGTCCTTCTAACGGCATGCCATTGGTTCCGTAAACCTGTTGAAACAGGAAGAATGAACCGCTTGGGAAACCGATATTGATGTTCTGAACTTTATTGCCAACACCACCGCTTATATTTCCACCATCAACTCCGGTATAGTTCGGGTCGTCGGAGAGCAGCAGTTTGGTGATTTCGTTTTTGTTGTAGCTAATGTTGTAACCAATATTCCAGATGATATCGCTGGTAACTACAGGTTTATAATTGAAACTGAATTCAACTCCTTTATTTTCGAGTGTGCCTACATTGGTAGTCAGGTAATTGGAGAAGTTGCTTCCGGCAGGAATCGGAACAAATGCAATCAGGTCTTTGGTAGCCCTTTTATATACATCGATTGAACCCGAGAACCTGTTATCGGCAAAACCGAAATCAAGTCCGATATTTTGAGTAGTGGTTTCTTCCCATTTCAGATTGGCATCGTAAGCATCGGGACGAAGTGTAGGAACGAAAACGCCGCCAAACTGGTATTGAGCTGTAGGCTCGCTCAAACGGTAGATAGCCAGTGAAGGATAATCGTTTCCAATATCCTGCTGACCGGTAACGCCCCATCCGATGCGGAGTTTCATTTCTGAAACAGCTTTCACATCTTTCAGGAAGCTCTCTTCTTTAATTTTCCATGCAAAAGCAGCAGCCGGGAAAAGTCCCCAGGTGTTGTTCACGAATTTTGACGAGCCGTCGTCGCGGATGGTGAAAGTAAAGAGATACCTGTCAGCCACGGTGAAATTCAATCGTCCGAAGAAGGAAATCAGCAGGTTTTCGTTAATATATTCCGAGCTGTCCTGTACAATGCTTTCATCTCCGTTACGCGAGTAATTGGATCCCTGCCTTTTGAAATGCTGATACGAATATCCTCCGGTCAGATCCATTTTGCTTGCTATACCAGGAAGTTCCTTGGTGTAATTCAGGTAGAAATCGAGCAGCGACATGTTTTTCTCAGCGGTATAGTCAGCCCTCTGGCCGATACCCGATCTGAATGTCCATGCAGCTATATCGCTTGCATTGCTATGTCCGGTTGTACTTGCTTTATCGTAGGCAAGGTTTAGGTTAGCGCGCAATTCGGGAAGGAAATGGAACTTATAATCGAACTGTATGTTCCCGATCGACCTGTTTACTTTTCCGATATTATCGGTGAGATCGAGCAGAGCAGCTGGATTGCTTACGCCGATAGGATTGGGGTATCCTTCAGGATTCGATTGCCCGTTGGCTAGGGTATCGGAAAGATTGGTCCAGGTATGGTAGCCTCCGAAACGGGTATTTCCGTTCATTACAGGTTGGGTTGGATCGTAAGCCATTGCTGAGCCTATAGCACCTGAGTTGCCGAAATTTTCGGTTGTAGCTGAGCCTTTAAAATTGAGGCTGACCTTTAGATGGTCATCGAGCATAGAAGGATTCAGGCCAACGGCTATGGAATTCCTTTTAAAATTTGTGGTCTTGAGAACTCCGTTTTTATCGGTATACCCTAAGGAAACACGATACGGAACTTTACTTGCAGTTCCTGAAAGGCTCAGGTTATGGTCCTGTCCGATGGCTAACTGGTAAATTTCTTTCTGCCAGTCGGTATTTTCTGTTCCAAGTCGGGTTAGCGCTTTAGGGTTGAGTCCTGACAAACCATCAGCATATTTTTGATTTATCAGTGCCCTGAATTCGTCGCCTGTATACACATCATACAGCTTAGGATTAACACCTACCGAAGCTTGTCCATTGTAGGAAAGCTCCATTTTTTTGCCGCTGACACCTTTTTTTGTGGTGATAATAATAACTCCGTTCGATGCACGCGATCCGTAAATAGCAGTTGCAGAAGCATCTTTCAGAATAGTGAATGATTCAACGTCGTTAGGATTGATAAATGAAAGTGCATTTCCGGTTCCGGAAGTACCTGAATTATCAATAGGAACACCATCAACAACGATAAGAGGATCGTTACTTGCATTGAGTGATGAACCGCCCCTGATACGGATGGTTGATCCGGCTCCCGGTGATCCGCTGTTGGATGTAATAACAACACCGGTGCTTTTGCCTTGCAACAATTCCTGCGGAGATGTAATAGCTCCTTTGTTGAAATCCTTTGAGCCCAGGATATTGATTGAGCCGGTAGCATCCGTTTTACGGACCTGTCCATACCCGATCACAACAACCTGGTCGAGGGTTGTGGAGCCTTGCTGAAGTAAAACGTTCACTGTACGCTGGCTGGTAATGGTGACTTCCTGAACATCGTACCCGATAAAAGAAAAAGTCAGGATGGATCCTGATTTAACTTTAAGTGAGTACTTTCCATCGAGGTCGGTAAGGGTACCTGTTGATGTACCTTTTACCTGTACTGTTGCACCGGGAAGCGAATTGCCATCCCTGGCGTCCGAAACTTTGCCTGATACCTGAATATCCTGTGCAAATGCCTGAAAGGCAAATGCCCACGCAACAAACAGTAACAGGATCCTGAAAGAGATAAAATTTTTCTTCATAGATCTGACTTTCATGTGGTTGAATAAGTGGATTATTAGTAGTTGATTAAGTGATTTCAGTATTGAATCAGATCGAACATAAAAGGTATCCCTTAATACAGGCTAAAGAAGTATAGTCCGAAACCCGGTCTTTATGTTTTAATGATTGATTTTTATAAAAAAGGAATTCAACTTTATAAACATAGTACGCATGCCATAGCGCAAAGCTAAAAAAGAATATCTAAGAAAAAAACATATTATACTCTTTTTTAGCAGGTTCTGAAATATATTTTTCAGAAAACGTTTCCGCAAACGTTTGCAGAACATAATAAAGGTATGTTTTTTTAACACTAACATCCTAAATAATCATTAATATGATAAGATGTTGAGTATCAGGATATCTTATTGTTAAATTAACACGTGCTTAAAATGAAAATATTAAATACCTTTCGTACTTAAAATATATTTCTATCTTTATCTGAAAATTTACCGGACAGGTTTTTCCTATGAAATCATCACAGTTAACTATTAAGGACATTGCACGGAGTCTTAATGTATCTATTTCAACTGTTTCGCGGGCATTGAAGGATCATCCTGATATCAGCCAGGAAACCAAGGATATGGTGCGAAACTACGCCGAAAAATTCAATTACAGACCTAATGTGCTGGCGCTCAGCCTTCGGCGGCAGCGAAGCTATTCCATTGGGTTGATCATCCCTGCTATTGTTCATCATTTTTTCTCGTCAGTTATCAGCGGCATCGAAGAACTGGCACACAAGGAAGGATATAACCTGATCATATGCCAGTCGAACGAAAATCAGTACCGCGAAATGATCAACCTGCAAACGCTGATTGATCATAGAGTTGATGGAATTCTGGTATCACTCAGTAAGACCACCCAATCGTATGAGCATTTCAGTGAAGCGCTGGCTAGCGGAATGCCCATTGTTTTTTTCGACAGGGTTTGTGAAACACTTGAAGCTGATAAGGTAATTACCGATGATTTTGAAGGTGGCCGTATAGCAACCGAATACCTTATTAATAAGGGTTGTAAAAATATTATTCACCTGGCAGCACCTCAGAACCTGCTTATAGGCCGCAACAGGCGCAATGGCTACTGTGAAGCCTTACGCAAAGCAGGAATTGAAGTGCGTGAGGACAGAATTTTAAAATGTGATACACGCGAAGAGGTGCAGACCCTGCGCCAGCATATACTCAATCTGGCTCCTGACCTGGATGGTATTTTTGCCGTGAACGACAGTACAGCTATTGCCGTAATACAGGTATTGCAGCAGAATGGTTTTAAAATACCTGAGGATATTTCGGTAATCGGTTTCGGTGACGGGCCGAATGCTTCTATTATAAACCCGGAACTTACCACCGTAGTTCAGAAAGGCTACGAAATGGGACGCGAGAGCGTAAAACTTTTATTGCAGCGGTTAAATAACCCGGCTGCTGATATCAATTATCAGACTAAAGCTTTCAAGCCTACACTAAAAATCAGGCAATCAGCTTAATAAAGCCTTCAGGATTTGCACCGGTATAAGCTACTTCGAAGCGATAAGTTTCGTTACAGTTACGTGGTTTCCGGTCACTACTTTCAATACATAGACTCCGGAAACGCTTGGTTTCCATTTTAGTGAGAGGGTATTGTTCATCTGCCCGTTGAAAAGGGTTTCGACAAATTTTCCGTTCAGATCGAATAAATCGGCATGACAGACTGTTATGCCCTGACATGTTATTTTAATATCACAAATTTCCGTTACCGGATTTGGAGTTATAAGTACGGATGTATTTACAGCAGGGGAGTTATCGACCTGGTAAGGGTAGGGGAGTTTATAATTTGTATAAATGCGGTACTCGCCTGCATTAAGGCTGATGGCTGCACTTGTGCTGGTTACATTGAGCGAGTCGTTGCTGAAAAACTCGTACCATTTACCGGTATTGTAAAAATCGGGAGTAATAGTGCCGGCTTTTACATCGAAATTGCCAAGCACCACCATCGAAATAGTATCGTTGTGCAGCCTTATTTTTTTCATGGCTCCTGTAAGGTTGAAATCGAAAGTTGCAGTTTCGAATACTGGATTTTCTTTATGAAGTTTTATCAGCGACGATACCAGATCGTACAAATAAACCCTGTTTTCATTTTTCATATAATCCCAACGCGGAGGTTTTTGGTCGAGGCGGCTGTTGCTTGTATATGAAGGAAAGTTAATCGAATAATCGTAACCCCTTTCGCCAAACTGCCAGAGCATCTTAGGGCCGGGGATGGTATAGAAAAAAGTGGCTGTAAGTGCAGCCCGTTTCAGTGCGGTGTTTGTGTCTTTGGTGCTGTAATCGCCGCTTGAAGCTCCGTATTTGATAGTTTTAAACATCTGCCTTTCTTCGTCGTGGCTTTCCATATAGGTCACCAGCTTGGGATAGGTCCATCCGCGTGAAGTATAGGATCCCCAGGACAGATCGCTGGTGCTGTAATATCCCATGGCTGCTTCGCAGTAGTTGTTGTTCATATTTCCCCAGAGCATCATGCCTTTGTTGGCAAGGGCTTTTTCTTCGCTGTTATCGGCGAGGTGTTCGAGAATCAGGCATGCATTCGGATTCACACTTTTGATAGTATCGTAATAGGCTGAAAGAATATTTACGCGCGACTGGTCGAAATTTCCCCAGGCAGCAGTATTGCCAAGTGTGTTTTTCTGGGTGAATCCTTTCGACAGGTCGAAACGGTACCCATCCAATCGGTATTCGCTGAGCCAGTAACGTAGAATGCGTCCAATATATGCTTTGGTCGATGCCGACTCATGGTTCATATCATTGCCCACATTGTAGTCGTGCTTTGCAATAGGGTTGTAGAACGGGCTTGATTCGGCGGGGCGGTTATTGGCATTGTCCCAATACAGCATTACATAAGGAGAAGTTCCGAAGGCATGGTTTAGTACCATATCACTTATCACGGCAATCCCTAACTGGTGGCAGGTATCGACCAGCTGTTTCAGTTTGTTGGCAGGACCGTAGAATTTGTCAACAGCAAAATAATAATTCGGGTTGTAGCCCCAGCTCAGGTTGCCTTCGAATTCGCTTACAGGCATCAGTTCAATGGCATTAATTCCGAGTTTCCATAAGTAACCAATGGTGTCAATCACCGACTGGAAGGTTTTAGCATTCGCAAAATCCCTTACCAGCAGTTCGTATATAACCATGTCGGTAGCTTTAGGGGGAGTGAAGTTTCCTGATTTCCAGGTGTAGGGTACCTGAGCTGTTTGCAGAACAGTTGCGATTCCCTGTGTTTTTCCGGTGGGGTATGGGAGCATTCCAGGGTAAGTTGACGATGGAATACTTGCATCATTCCAGGGATCGCTTACTTTTTCGGCATAAGGATCGCCGATACGGATATTGTCGTCGACCAGGTACTGGTAAATATATTCTTTACCCGGTATCAAGCCATCGATTTGTATCCAGTAGCGTTTGGCGTCGGGCGTTCTTTTCATGTAAGTTAGTTCACCAGGAAGCCAGTTGCTGAAGTCACCGATTACAAAAGCAAATTGCTTGAGCGGTGCATACAGCGACAGTAGTACTGAGGTTTCGCTCAGGTAGTTGATACCGTCTTTCATCCCGGCTGGAATCTCAGCAACAGTAACTGCAGGGCGGACATAATAATAGAATGAGTCGGCTACCATGGCAGCAGCAGTTTTTGCCACTGCTTTTACAAGGTATTGACCGTAGGCTGATGCAGTAATGGTATAATTAAGAAGGTTGGAATTATTGCCTGCGACCTGTTGGCCATTCACATATAATAATGTGGAATCGGCAAGCAGGGATGATACTTCAACGTTTAAGGATTCGTTGAGGTTAACAAATAAAAAATCTTCGGCGGGATTGGTGATTTTTACGCTCAGGGTTGAGGGAAACACATCATAGAAAATATCGCCGCCTTCGGCAGTTTTACCTTCGAGCCATGTGCTGTTAACCTGCACGCCGGAGCGGAAAACAAAAGCAAGTTTCTGAATTTCCTCACTGGCAGGCACATTGTAATAACTGCGTATAGAAGGGCCTATAACCAGTTTATATTTATTATTGCCCAGTGAGGTTAACTTGCAGGCCGGTATATTTACTCCCCAGTCGGCTTTAACATGCTTCCAGTCGGAAGTGCCGGTACTCAGGTTTGTAATAACACCGGTATGAGCATACACATCGCCTGTATATCCGGCCAGCCCGCCACTGCCTTGTGCCGCATCGAAGGTTATTTCCACATAGCTCTGGTCGTTGGGCAGTGGTGGAGTAACTATGATTACCTGGGCTGGCAGTTGTATGGCAAAAATTGCGAGAATTGCGGTAATTAAGGCGAATTTATACATAATACATGGGAGTTAAGAAGGAACAAAAATATAGCAATTTGCGACATAAAAGGTTAATAATCTTTAATTTTGGTAATTTGAAGGCCAGGAAAACCAAATACCTGGTTTAGTATGGTTTTTTATCTAAGCGCAAACGTTTGCACTGAATCAGAAGAAAACTTTATTGCAGTTTCACGAAAAAAAAGAGACTTTCATAGGGGTAAATCCATATGAAGTAATATTTTTGTGCTATTCCAACGTATTAAAAGTAAATATATGGGCAAACGACCACGCTTATCATTCGGGCAGATCTGGAACATGAGTTTCGGATTTATGGGCATTCAATTTGGTTTTGCATTGCAAAACGGGAATGCGTCCCGTATTTTGCTAACATTTGGTGCTGATGTGCACAACCTGAGCTGGTTCTGGCTGGTTGCACCCATTACAGGTATGATTGTTCAGCCTATTATCGGCTATATGAGCGATAAAACCTGGAATCGTCTGGGCCGTAGAAGACCTTATTTCCTGGTGGGAGCAATTTTAACCAGCATTGCGCTTATACTTATGCCCAATGCGCCTCATCTGGCATCGTTTATTGCACCCATGTTTATTGGCGGAGGATTGCTCATGATTTTGGATGCTTCCATTAATATTTCGATGGAGCCTTTCAGGGCACTGGTGGCTGATAAATTACCTGAAGCGCAGCATACACTCGGGTTTTCGGTTCAAACTTTACTTATTGGAATTGGAGCAGTTGTCGGTAGTTGGTTGCCGTATATGTTGGGCAACTGGTTTGGCGTTTCTAAAGAAGCCGCCGGCAGCGGGCTTGTTGCTGATAATGTAACGTATTCTTTCTATTTTGGCGCCTTTGTTCTGATCTCAACCATATTATGGACAATCTTTACAACTTCCGAATACCCGCCCGATGAGCTGGTGAAAACAGCTGATGTTGAAGAAAAGCCTAAAAAGTTTTTTATTCCGGCCATCATGCTCAAGCTATTGCTAGTGCAGTTCTTCTCCTGGTTTGCATTATTTTCGATGTGGGTGTATACTACTCCGGCAGTGGCATTAAAATTTTATGGTACCACTGATCCGAATTCGGTTTCGTTTCAGGAAGCCGGCGACTGGGTGGGAATATTATTTGGCGTGTACAATGGGGTATCGGCTATAATCGCTTTATCGTTGCCTGTTATTGCAAAACGTCTTTCGAAAAAACTGACCCATGCCCTGGCGCTAAGTATTGGCGGTGTTTCGTTGCTTTCCTTCCTGGTTTTCACTGATCCTCAATTTCTGCTTATACCCATGATTGGAATAGGTATCGCATGGGGAAGTATTCTGGCTATGCCATACGCCATGCTGGCAAACTCTATTCCGCCGAAACGGATGGGTGTTTATATGGGATTATTTAATATGTCGATTACCATTCCACAAATCGTGAGTGGTGTTTTCAGCGGGCTGATACTGAAATATTTCTTTGCCGATAATCCAATACTTTGTTTGGTTATGGCCGGGGTTAGCATGTTTCTGGGTGCTATCAGTGCCCTTTTTATAAAAGAGAAATCGGTGTAACAGAATATAAGATACAGAAGATTCTGAGCTGTCTGGCGGTTGCCGGGCAGCTTTTTTTTAGATTTCGGGCTGGTAGCAGGTCCTTAAAACGGTCTTTAAGGCTTCAATCTCATAAGCGTTGCTGAGCAAATGAGGTCCCACCCGGGTACGGCAGAGTGCACTCATATATGCACCGCTTTGCAAGGCCTGCCCGAAATCGCGGGCCAGCGCACGTATATAGGTCCCTTTAGAACACACTATACGGAAATCAATTTCAGGCATAGCAATGCGCGTTATTTCAAAAACCGGAATGCTTACCGGCCTGGCTGCAAGTCCAAGGTCTTTATCCTGCCTGGCCGATTCGTAAGCGCGTTTGCCATCCACTTTTATAGCTGAAAACATAGGAGGTATCTGCATGATATCGCCACTCAGGCTGCGGGCGGCCTCCTGTATCATTTCGTCGGTAATATGTTCGGTAGGAAAAGTTTCATTAACCTCTTTTTCCATATCATACGATGGAGTAGTGGCTCCCAGAACAAAAGTCCCGGTATATTCCTTATCGAAATCTTTAAATTCTTCGATGCGTTTGGTGGCTTTACCTGTGCAAACAATCAGCAGCCCGGTAGCCAGCGGATCGAGGGTGCCGGCGTGGCCAACCTTTATTTTCTTCCCACCCAGCAGGTGTTTCATCAGTCCTCTTAGTGAGCCGATCACATCGAAGGAGGTCCAGCGGTAAGGTTTGTTTACGAGCAGTATTTCGCCTTCGGTGATATTAAGCATATAGGTTGTTGATAAATCAGGTAAGGTAAAAAAAATACCACGGAGGCACTGAGGACACAGAGATTCACGTAGCAGGTTTGTTTTTATCCGAATGAACCGGATTATATGTATTCACTAAAACGCAACCCGAAATTACAGGGCTATAAAAAAGATCTCAGTGTCCCTCTGTGATCTTCGTGACTCCGTGGTTAAAAACTTTAATCAGATAACCTGTAGGTCAACACCCATTGCCAGCAGGATCAGCAAAACAGCACCAACAATAATCCGGTAATACCCGAAAACTTTAAAACCATGTTTCTGCAGGAAAGTGATAAAAAATTTGATAGCCAGCATAGCAACTGCAAAAGCGACCAGGTTGCCTACCAACAGAATGCCGATATTCTCAGCATTAAAATGTTTATAATCTTTCAGCAGTTTATAGGCTGAAGCTGCAGCCATAGTGGGAACTGCCAGGAAGAATGAGAATTCGGCGGCTTTGGTGCGTGTAAGTTTTTGCTGCATTCCGCCTATGATAGTAGCTGCTGAACGCGAAACCCCGGGTATCATGGCGATACACTGAAAAAGTCCGATTACAAAAGCGTTGGTATAGGTAGCTTCTCTCTTTTCGTCGGTATTTACAAACCATTTGTCGACAAATAAAAACAGTATTCCGCCGAGCAGCAGCATCAGGGCCACCACAAATACGCTTTCGAGCATGGCGTCGATCTGGCTGCTGAACAGGAATCCTAAGATAGCTGCCGGAATAAATGCAACAAAGAGTTTGTAGTAAAAGTTGAACGACTGCAGAAATCGTTTCCAATACAATACGATGACCGACAAAATAGCCCCAAACTGAATATTTACCGTGAATGCTTTTACAAATTCGTTTATCTCGGTGCCAAGCAGGCGTTCCGTAATAATCATATGCCCGGTTGAGGATACAGGAAGGAATTCGGTAATTCCCTCGACTATGGCAATAATAATGGCTTCAAAATAAGTCATCTTAATCCCTTGGCTTTCTCATGATGGCAAAAATCTCGACTCCAAAACCTATAAGGATGAGGATAGGGGCGAGAGTAATACGGCGGAAACTATACATTTCCGCATTAAACACATTCGGGTCTTTAGAGCCACCGCCTGTCATGAGTATGAAGCCCAAAACAATAAGTGCTACCCCTGTAAGCAGCAGAATGTAGTTGTGTTTGCCGAAAGCAAATCCGGTTGGACCCTCATCTTCAGTTTTTTTGGTGACTTCTGGAGCCACATATTTTACAGTTTTTGCCATTGAAAAGGTTTTTAGTACGCTTTTTTATCAGGTATTGAAAGTGTCGGCCGTTGTAAAAAGCTGACATTCAGTATATGATATTCAGTTAATTTGAATAGAGATTATCGATTTTCATCCGCAGGAATTTATTTACCGAAACCAGGGTTGAGGTTGCTGACAGAACTACGCCAAGCAGAAAGACACCGGCAAAGAAAATTGCAAATTGTTGGAAGTCCTGCAAGGCAGCAATTTCGGGAATGCGTTGCCGGGCAAGATATAAAGTGCCGACAAGCAATAAAATTGCAATAATAGCTGCAATTGCTCCATGAACTATACTTCGTATGATAAACGGCAGGCGGATAAACGTTTCGGTGGCACCAACCAGTTGCATGCTCCTGATCAGGAACCTCCTTGCATAGATTGAAAGCTTAATGGTGTTGTTGATCAGGATTACCGATATCACCAGGAGTATCAGGCTGAAGCTTAGAATTACCAGGGTGATCTTGCTGATATTGGAATTTACCTGGTCGATAAGTGATTTTTGATACACCACCTCTTTCACTATGTTGCTGGTGAGGAGTTGCTTTTCGATGCGGGCTATGCTGTCGGTATTGGCATATTCGGCTCTGAGCTGTAAATCGATGGAAGCAGGTAAGGGATTGTACCCCAGAAATTGCACAAAATCCTCTCCCAATTCGTTCGAAAGGTCCTTTGCAGCCTGCTCGCGGGTAATAAGTTCAGCCTCTTTGACGTAACTGGTCCGTTGCAGGCGCTTCATGTAATTGAGGACTACATCGTCGGCAACATTATCTTTCAGCATCACTGAAATACTGATGTTCTCACGTACATAATCAGAAAGTTTTTTACCGTGCATAATGATCATGCCCAGCAATCCTAACATAAACAATACCAGTGTAATACTGATAATGCTGGTTATGTATGATGCCCTGAGTCTGCCACTTCCGGCCTTTTTCTCTGCCATGAATTTTTTTCGATAAGAAGAAGCGAAATTAAGGATTTTTTTTAAGCCTCGGTTAATTCATTTTATGGGTTTGCAAATATTAACAATTCTAAGACGATACTTTTTGGGTTCAAAGCCTAATATTATCCACAGAAAGAATGAATTTCTAAAACTTATTTGTGCGAATTCGTGCCTGATTCGTGTTAATTCGTGGATAAATTCCTCCCTCACAGTCGTATGTTCTCAGATCTTTTAAAAATACTACCTTTGCACACTTCAAGGCTAAACAGGCTAAGGAG
>CAIJPI010000186.1 GCA_903822525.1 uncultured Bacteroidales bacterium
AAGGCAACTGCCCATTTGGTAAGCTCTTCAGGGGTGTAGAATTTATCGACCGACGATTTCAGGGTGCCATCCATGCCATAGCGCAGATAAATCAATCCTCCTGCACCAAGTTGGGGTTTCTTAACGAAATCAGTCAGTTCGTCCAGTTGTTTGCGGGTGTATTCGGCACAGCCTTCGGCATTAATACCCACTACCAGCTCAGCATCGTCAAAAACTTTAAACTCTTTGCCTTTCACAAGCTCAGTAAGCTCAACGAATTTCATCCCAAAGCGGATATCAGGTTTATCGCTGCCGTAATATTTCATGGCATCGGCCCAGGTCATGCGGGGAAGTTTAACTATATCCACGCCTTTTACAGTCTTGAAAAGGTGCTTGGTCAATCCTTCAAAAGTATCGAAGATGTCTTCCTGGGTTACAAACGACATTTCACAGTCAATCTGTGTAAATTCAGGCTGACGGTCAGAACGTAAATCCTCGTCGCGGAAGCATTTCACAATCTGGAAATACCGGTCGAAACCAGCAACCATAAGCAGTTGCTTGAAAGTTTGAGGCGACTGCGGAAGTGCATAAAACTCGCCAGGGTTTACACGCGAAGGTACCACATAGTCGCGGGCACCTTCGGGTGTGCTTTTAATCAGCACAGGAGTCTCCACTTCAATAAAGTTGAGGCTGTCCATATAGTTACGTGTCTGGAAAGCCAGGCGGTGGCGCAGTTCCATATTGCGTTTCACCGTATTGCGGCGCAGGTCGAGGTAGCGGTATTTCATACGCAGCTCATCGCCTCCGTCGGTATTATCCTCAATGGTAAAAGGAGGTGTTTTCGATTCGTTCAGTACATCAAGTTTCTCAACCGTTATTTCAATATCGCCGGTTGCCATTTTAGCATTCTTATTGCTGCGCTCTGATACCATTCCTGAAACCAGGATCACATATTCGCGGCCAATCCTGCGGGCCTGCTCACAAAGGGCTGCATGAGTCTCGGTATTAAAAACCAGCTGGGTAATTCCATAGCGGTCGCGAAGGTCGATAAAAGTCATTCCGCCAAGATCGCGCGAACGCTGAACCCAGCCTGAAAGTATTACGTTACTGCCCACATGGGCCATATTCAGTTCTCCACAGGTGTGTGTACGAAGCATAGTTCTTTGATTTAATAAAGGCTGCAAAAGTACGGATTTTTCTGACGACAACGATGCAAGTACTCAAAGCTTTGCACTATACACATTTTAAAGATCGCTCCTGCCCGGCTTTATGCCACGAGGGTAAAGGGGTAGACAAAAGAATTAAAATTATGCCTTTTTATTTTTATTGACCCGTGTAGCCTTTTATATTACCAAATACATCCCCGCTTTTAAATATAGTAAAATAAATACTGCTGTATTTTCATAAAAAGCGTTAAACCAAGGGCTGTATTCAGCAAAACACTTGATTTCGCCCCTTAAATTCATTACCTTTGCACACTTTTCTAAAAATCTACGCAACTCATATATATGAAACTCTCCCAATTCAGGTATCATCTGCCTAATGATCTGATCGCCCTTCACCCGGTTGAAAACCGTGATGAGTCGCGATTGATGGTACTCGACCGTAAAACTCAAACCATTGAACACAAAACTTTCAAGGATATACTGAATTATTTTGGAGATGGGGATGTTTTTGTACTAAACAATACCAAGGTTTTTCCTGCACTTTTACTGGGCGAAAAAGAAAAAACAGGTGCTAAAATTACAGTCTTCCTGCTGCGCGAACTCAACAGCGAGGCCCGCTTATGGGATGTACTGGTTGATCCTGCCCGCAAAATCCGCATAGGCAACAAATTGTATTTCGGCGACGACGATTCGCTGGTTGCCGAAGTAATTGACAACACCACTTCGCGTGGCCGCACACTGCGATTCCTTTTCGACGGACCTTACAGCGAATTTAAACGTACCATCGAATCCCTGGGCCGTACACCGCTTCCTGAAGAACTTCAGCGCCTGCGCGATATTGAGCCCGACGATAAAGAACGTTACCAGACCATCTATGCAAAAAACGAAGGCGCTGTTGCAGTACCTTCAGCTGGTCTGCATTTCAGCCGCGAGCTGATGAAACGCCTCGAGCTATCGGGTGTAAATTTTGCAGAAGTAACACTTCATGCCGGTCTTGGCAATTTCCGCGCCATTGATGTGGAAGATCTTACCAAATACAAAATGGATTCGGAAGAACTTCTAATTGAAGAAGAACAGGCTCAGATTGTAAACCGGTCCATCGAGTCGCGCCGCAAAGTCTGCGTGGTTGGCACCACCACCATGAAAGCGGTTGAATCGTCGGTTACCATATCCGGACAGCTAAAACCATACAGCGGATGGAGCAATAAATTCATATTCCCTCCTTACGATTTCAGCATAGCTTCGAGCATGATCACCAATTTCCATTTGCCACAATCCCCTATGATGATGATGGTGGCAGCCTATGCCGGATACGATCTGCTGATGAAAGCCTATAAAGAAGCCGTTGCACAGAAATACCGCTTCTTTACCTACGGCGATGCAATGCTGATACTGTAAACAGAATGTGTACGTATTAAATACATTGAATCCCTTCGGAAGAGGGGATTTTTTTTTGATCTTTGCAGAAACCTGGTTTTAAGTATTAAATCTGCAGGGATGGGTTTTTAAAGCAGGTAAATAAAGCAAAAGCCAATGATTAATTATGCCATCATCGTTGCCGGGGGAACCGGATCCCGGATGCAGGGAGATATCCCGAAGCAGTTTTTGCTTTTAAACGATAAACCCGTCATTCAGCATTCGCTCGAAGCTTTTTATGCATGCGATGCTTCCATAAAGATTGTACTGGTGATACATCCTGATTACCTCGGATATTGGGAACAACTGTGCCGCGAATATATTATTACTGTTCCGCATATAATTGCCCGGGGCGGCGAAACCCGTTTCGATTCGGTGAAAAACGGGCTGAATCTTATTGATAATGATGGCTTTGTCGCTGTTCACGATGCGGCACGGCCGGTGCTGAGTACTGATTTTATCAATACTGTTTTTTCTGATGCTGCTCTTTATGGTTCCTCCGTACCGGGAATAGCTTTACAGGATACGATCCGGCAGATTGAAGGGGATTCTTCGCGCCAGCTCGACCGCACAGATCTGCGTGCCATGCAGACGCCACAGGTATTCAGGGTTTCGGAATTAAAAAGAGCATATGATCAACCTTATCAGCCGGGTTTTACCGATGATGCTTCGGTAATGCAGTCGGCAGGCTTTCCATTGCATTTAACTCAAGGCCGGCCTGATAATATAAAGATTACAACTCCACAGGATATTGCTGTAGCTGAACTATTGATAAAGATAATGTAACTTCACTTTCAGAATTACCGCTTGACTCAACAGCTTATTTCCTCCCCTTCCATTCATATTTTCCCACATTCCCGGCTATTCCTATGCCTAATGTATAAACTGCATTCAGCAGCTCAAGCAGCGGGTAAAGCCATAACAAGGACCGGCTCCGCTCAAAACGGCTATAACTGAGCATTAACGGCAAATCGACCAGCAACTTCAGCCCATATAAAATCAGGAAGAGCCGTCCATATTCCGGAAAGAAAAAGGCTGCAGCAGCTGTTACAACCAACAGTGTATTGGCCAGAAAAACAGTAATAGATGTCGCAATAAGAATGGGATCGGTATAACCACGGCTTTTAGATACCCAGCGCATCCGTTGCTGGATAAAAGCTTGTAGTCCCTT
>CAIJPI010000187.1 GCA_903822525.1 uncultured Bacteroidales bacterium
GTTGTCGGAAGTCGGAAGACCGAATATCTCCTGAAAACTATTTTATTCAGAATAAGAAGCACATTGTAAGACGATTAACAGTGTGCAACTTATTTTCAATTCATAGATTGTATATTCGGGTTAGTACCTACTTCGGACTTCCGTCTTCCGACTTCGGGCCAATTTAAAACCAATTCCATTAAATTCGTAGTAGAACCATTATTTTAATGTATTGTGCAATTTTCGTTTCCGGAAAAGAATCACAGGCAGCTACAAAACATTGCTCACCTGCTCTTTGATTTTTTCGAGTTCATCTTTCATATGCACAACGATCATCTGAATTTCAGCATCGTATGCTTTTGATCCCAGCGTGTTTATTTCGCGGCCGATTTCCTGTGTGATGAAAGCCAGTTTACGCCCATTGGATTCGGCTGAGCGGAGTGTATCGGTAAAATAAGCGCAATGTTTACGCAGGCGAAGCTTTTCTTCGGTAATATCAAGCTTCTCGAGGTACCAGAAGATCTCCTGCTCGAAGCGGTTTTCGTCGAATTTATCAATCTTGGTGGTTTTCTCGAGGAACTCGTCCTGGTTACGCTGGAACCTGTCGCGAAGGTTGCCGATACGCGCGCCTTCCAATGGCTCGATTATAAGGAGAAGGTCGAGGATAAGCTGAATGCGGGAGCTCATATCTTTTCCCAGCAATTCGCCTTCGGCAGTACGGAAAATATCCGTCAGAGCCAGGGCCTCAAGTATGGCTGCTTTAATAATAACCCATTCGCTTTCGTCGGGAGCTTCACGACCGGCTTTCAGAACTTCAGGAATTTTGAGAAGCGTTGAAATAATATCATTTCCGGTTGTTTCGCCTAACTCATTGGCAAGCTGTTTTATTTCGGAATAGTATTTACGCGCCAGCGGTACATTGATGGCAAAGTCGCTGGCATCGGAATCGCTGTCGACGGTGATCATAAAATCGATCTTCCCGCGTTCGAGTACCCGGTTTATTTCGGCACGGATCTCCGATTCTTTGTCGCGGTATAAGGAAGGTATACGGGTATTAACATCAAGTTGCTTACTGTTGAGTGTACGGATTTCGATATTTACCGTCCGTCCGCCAGCAGCAGCCGTAGTTTTGCCGAAGCCTGTCATGGATCTGATCATAGTGCAGTTTTGAATGAACAAAGATACAATGTTTGCTTGTCGCTGAAAAATTAGATTTTTTTACAAATAAACAGGGTATTTAACTTCGGATTTTATACTTCGGATATTCCGGGTGGTTTTAAGGATATCTATCCACGAAAGTTAAAATCAATTTCTCTTCTACAAAACAACCTCCCATGCATTTTGAAATTAATTTTAGACCGGTTTGCCAATTTTAAAAAACTTTGCCTTTTATATTTTCATGAATCTTGTTTTTGTATATTTGTTCATTCAATTTTTTATATAAAAATCTTATAACATTTTAGCTTTATGGATTTTAAAGACCAAATTAAGCAAATTAGCGACAGGGTAATTAAGTTAAAGGAACAAGTATTAACAGAAGAAGCTACTAAAAATGCATTTATTATGCCATTTTTACAAAGTTTAGGTTATGATGTGTTTAATCCTATAGAAGTAATGCCAGAATATATTACTGATATTGGCACAAAGAAGGGTGAAAAAATAGATTATGCAATATTTCGTGATGGAAAACCTACTATTTTAATAGAGTGTAAACATTGGGAGCAGAATCTTAGTATTCATGATGGACAATTGTTAAGATATTTTCATGTTTCTAAGGCTAGATTTGGAATACTTACTAATGGCATAGTATATCGGTTTTATTCAGATTTGGTTGCACCTAACAAGATGGATGAAAAACCATTTCTTGAATTTAATATAACTGAAATTAAAGATAACCAAATTGAAGAATTAAAGAAATTCCACAAATCATATTATGATGTTGATAGCATAATAAATACAGCTTCTGAATTAAAGTTTACCATAGAATTAAAGAATATTCTTACACAAGAATTAAGTAACCCTTCACCAGAATTTGTAAAACACTTTGCTAAACAAGTATATCCAAGTGTTATTACTGCAAAAATTTTGGAGCAATTCACAAACCTAACTAAAAAATCTGTTCAACAGTATATTAGTGATTTAATTACTGATAGACTTAAATCAGCATTAACAATAGAAAAAGAAGCGGATAAAGAAGCTAATGCTGTATTAGCAATTGAAGCCCCTACTGAAGCAGCTAGTAAGGTTGTAACTACAGAAGAAGAAATTGAAGCTTTTATGATTGTCAAGTCAATCCTTAGACAGAAAGTCCTGGCTTCAAGAATATGTTATAGAGATGCACAGTCTTATTTTGCAATACTGCTTGATGATAATAATAGGAAATCAATCTGCAGGTTATATTTACATGGAAATAAAAACTTAATTGGTATTATTGATGAGCAGAAAAAAGAAGTAAAGCATGAACTTGTTTCTCTTGATGATATTTACAAGTTTTCAGATGCTTTATTAAGAACAATAGAAGGCTTTGAAAAATAGCATTTAACTCATATTAGCTTTAGGTTAATTAGATGTCCTGAATGTGGAGTAGAAGTTTCAGATTTAGCGGAAAAGTGCCCTAAATGTGCATTTCCTATAACGAAAGTAAATAAAACAGTTAAATCTGAAGAGCAAGGTGCTTTCATGACTACTTTGAACTTAGGCTGTCAGATTATACTTGTTATTGGTATATTAATTCTGGCTTATATCTATTACAAATTAAATTGGGGTTAAGTAGAATGGTAGTTTGAATATTTTCTTGAATAAGGAAACAAAAAGGTGAGCCTATTTTAGATTCACCTTTTTTGTTGTGGTAATAAATTATATCATTCCCTTAGTGTCCGGATAAATTCCTGAAAAATCGCTGTAATGCTTGTTAAATGCCGTCCCTACGGGACTTGTAGCTTTAGGGGGTCACTTTATTTTCTACCAACATTTCGTCCCTACGGGACTGTCCCGTTAGGGACAACATGTTGGCAGAAAGACAAATAGCAATTAATAACAGTCCCGTTAGGGACGAAATGTTATTTTAACCGGACAACTGTGATTTTTCTAAGGCCGGTCCCTACACCCAGAAAATTTACAATTGAAACCAGATCGTTGTTCCGCAATGTTGCCAGAAGGACAAATTATCTTAGAAAGGACTGACCTTATAAAGTTTTAATAGATTTTCAAGGAAGGTTTTTGAGCGCAGGGCATTAGCAAGCCATGCA
>CAIJPI010000188.1 GCA_903822525.1 uncultured Bacteroidales bacterium
CGCCGAAGGCATTTGAACCCTTGAACGCCGAAGGCATTTGAACCCTTGAACGCCGAAGGCATTTGAACCTTTGAACGCCGAAGGCATTTGAACCCTTGAACGCCGAAGGCATTTGAACCCTTGAACGCCGAAGGCATTTGAACCTTTGAACTCTTGAACTCTTGATCCGTTCTTCCAACATCCTATTCTTTGAAATGCAAATCAGGTAAAACGCACTTCTGTAAAAGATGCATTTTACCTGATTGTTCTTTTCTTAAATGGCTAAATGTTCCGAATGAGTCGACATTCACATTTTTGCCTTATTTCACTTATCTGTCGGGTACAGTGACCTGAAGCCTAGAAAGGCAGATCGTCTTCAACAGGGGCTGCATTAAAGGATGCAGGGGGTTCGGTGGGCATCTGAGGTGATGAAGTCTGAACAGGAGCTCCGGCCCCCTGTTTCTCTACACGCCAGGCTTTGGCTTCGGTAAACCAACGGCCGTTGTATTCGCGGCTTTCGATATCAAATGATACTTTTACCGTATCGTTCAGAGTTAAACCAGCCTGATCTATTTTGTCGCCCCAAAGAGAGAAACATATTTTTTTCGGAAATTGTCCGTCGGCAATTTCAATAATGAACTCCAGTTTACGCCATTCTCCGTTACGGCCTTGTCCGGTTACCAGGGGTAACAACTGAGCTACTTTTCCAATGATTTCCATATGTTCTGATTCTGATTTTGTATTGCGAAAATAGGATAAAAAATCTGATTTGCCTTGTGATGTTTATAAATTTATTTGCGAATCAATCAGATGTAAAATGTTTTTGGAAAGCGGCTCCTAAAACAGATTAATATTACTTCCCGTTACGAAACTGTCTTATTTGAAGGGGGTTGCCGCTTGCTGCCGGACCAGCAGCATACTCAGCGCTGTGTGGCTTGACGCTTAATCGGGATGATTTTATTCCTGCAATTTACCTATGGTAAAGAGCTACATGGTTAAAACCCGGTGAAATTTCTGTATTTTTGTAATGCTGGGTTTGCTTTAAGCTACCTAAGTACAGGAAATAGAAACACACATTCAAAAAAATAAAAGCGTGTATAAGACAATCAACTGGTTTGCGTATCTGTGGTGGAGTTTGTTAAAGCCCAGATTCAAACTGATGAAACTCAACAGGCAGGGTAAAATTGCCGAAAGAGATGCCTGTGCGCATGCTATAGCACGACAATGGGCGCAATCGGGTCTTTCCATGAATGGATCATCCATACAGCTTATCGGCATCGAAAATGTACCAACATCAGGAGGTGTTCTTTTTGTCGCCAATCATCAGAGCAATTTCGATATACCTATCCTGATAGCACATGTACCCCGTGATAAAGGCTTTATTGCCAAACTGGAGTTGTTGAAAGTTCCTTCGTTCGGTCGCTGGATGAAATATATCGGATGTGTGTTTATCGACAGGAAAGATCCTCGCCAATCGTTGAAAGACATTAATGATGCTGCTGAGCGATTGAAGTCAGGACATTCGTTGGTTATATTTCCCGAAGGAACCCGCAGTGCTGATGGAACAGTAGCACCTTTTAGAGCTGGCGGACTCAAGTTAGCCTTGAAGGCAAAAGTACCTGTAGTACCGGTAACCATAAGCGGATCAAAGAATATTATGCCCAAAGGTACTTCGCTTATAAAGTCGGCCAGCGTAAAAGTTATTATTTCACCACCACTGGTGCCTGATGAATTTACGAAAATGGACTCAACACAGATTTCTGAAAAAGTCAGAAATATTATTATTTCGAATCTACAGAAGCAGGGATAACACTTTTTTATGCCTGAAGTTTATGACTAAACTCCAGGCATTACTATCCTCTATTGGATTTATTGGTGCAGAGTTACTCAAAAAAGAAACTCCGGCTTTGGTTATTGGATCGCTTTCCGGGCCTTCAGAATGTATTTTGCTGTGTCGAGAGGGCTAATCCCTTTATAAGGACGAATCACACCCTGTTCATCAGTACATTCGCGGTAACCTGAAAAATGCGTGGAAATCCTGGCTTTGCCTCCTGAGCGTGAACTTAGTTTTACCGGATAGTCGAGAGAAGTGGCCAGAGGCAGGTTTCCACTTAAAGTAAACCGACCGCTGTCGATAAGCGGCGAATCAAAAGTTCCCCTTAAGCGGGTGATATCGCCAACAATTGCACCCAGCAATTCCTCCGATGCCTCGATTTTATATCGTATCATTGGCTCCAGCAAGGTTGTGCCGGCATTTACCAGTCCATCCAGTATTCCCATTGGAGTTGCAACCGCGAAATCTCCTGCCCTGGAATGCACCGGGTGGTCTTCCCCTTCAATCAGGGTGATACGTAAATCAGTAACCTCCCAGCCTTTTATACCTTGTTTCAAAGCAGTTGTTATGGTTCTTTCAACCTCGTTCTGGTATTTCTGCTGAACAGCATTCACCGGCACTTTACTTTCGTAACTCACGCCCATGCCTCGTTCGCCAGGCTCAATGCGAAATTTCATAATAGCCCAACAGGGTTTTGGCATCCAGTACCTTACAAAACCTTCAGCTGTTGAAGAAGGTGTCTCCTGGTAGATAACGGTTGGATTTTCAAGCTTTGCTTCAATACCAAACCTGTCGGAAAGTATGCGCTCAATTACTTCCATCTGAATCCATCCCATTATTTTTACCTGGAGTTCCGAGTCCTCGCGCAGCCACTCAAATTCCATGGCCGGATCCTCATAGGAAAGTTCCTGCATTGCCGCAGCTAAAGCAGGGTAGTCTTTGGTATTTACTGCCTTTACCTGAGCAATAATCAATGGGGTTCTTAATTTAACCTCGTTGGGAATATCAGAACCAGCGGTACCAATGATATCGCCTACGCACGCACTTGCGAGCCCGC
>CAIJPI010000189.1 GCA_903822525.1 uncultured Bacteroidales bacterium
CTGCATTTGCCAGCTAAGCTATATGCATGAATTTATGCGCCTGCAACGAAAAATGTCAGAGTGGTTTTGAGACACCCTGACATTTTTAATACAAATCAGCACTTACGTTACTTATTCTTGTTTTCCGTCAACATTTACCACATAAATTTTGCGCCCTGCATATGCCGAAGCCAGGACGAGTAAAATTAATGTTCCATTGCCGACAGGCGCGCCTGATGAACCACCAACTACCCCATTTGAGCCTCCATTGTTTGCGGTTGATGGTGGATGTGGTTGTGCCAATAGGGTGAGACTTCCGATGGTTAATAAAGTTATTACGATGACTATTTTTTTCATGATTGTTCTTTTAGGTTTAATTTTTAAAATTCAGCATGCTTTGCATTCCGGGTTCATACGGTTGACTATTCTGCTAAAATATTCCTTTTGCAATCCATACATTTTTATCTGTGCTAACCCTTACTATACCATAACCATTGAGGTGGGTTGGAATTTTTGTGAGTGATGAAAGCGTAACCTGCTCGCTGAAAATTATCTGACCGGCCGGATTGAATATTTCAATCAGGGCTTTTTCGCCGTTACAGGCGGGGCTGCTGATGTTTACCGTTTTGTTTGAAATCCAGATGTTTCCACCATTTGTTCCTGGTTCCTCAATGCCGGTTGCATTTCCGAAATACAATGCAAATCGGTCTTTTGCATTTGTTGAAACATGCGCAAATGTATAAGTAGGTTGTTTACGCAAATCAATTAGTTGCGAACTCAGTTTATCCTGCAGTTTGATTGACATTCCTGATGGAAAGGTTTCAAATTGACTGAACATAAGTGTTACATCTCCATCAACAGCACTTTCAAAATACAATGGTACAATCCTGCTATTATCAAGTGAAGGAAGGGCATTAATCATCAATTTCTCGTTGTCGGCTGACATGCTGTAAAGCTGAGGCGCATCTTCCAATCCGGGCATTTTCCATGCATCGAAACTATTGTCGGCATTGGCTGTTGCTTCGGAAGTAAAGCGTACTACAGTTTCGTCTGATTTACCATTAGCTTCCGCCTTTACCCTCAATACATCGGGAATAATTGCCTCATCCTTCAGGAAAGGATTTGTTGTTGTTGCTCGCAAAGCATTTGTAAAAGTTATTACAGGCGATGCCCCGGTTGTTTTTACAATAAAAGCCTGGCCTGCATTAATTTTTGGTTCCGCAATACCTACTCCTACACCGGCAACCCAGCTATAATAGTTGCTTCCACCTGCAGGCCATATGTAAAACGCATCTGCCACGTTGGTGTGCGTCCAGCTATTCGTTGAAACAAGCCAGGGTTGTGAAGGATTAGGAGCATTTGTGGCCCATGTCAAAGCAATAGGATACGGGTTTGGGATGAGATTAAATCCACTGCCTGCATGTACCAGTGTAGGGCTGAAATCACCATAATTCAGGTTTCCTGCAAATGTATAAGTATGCGACGCTTCGGGTGTATAAATCATATACCCCTTTGTTTCATCGAGCTGCGTAATTGTGGGGGTATTCAACCCATTCCAAGCGTTGTTAGCCACATCCAGATCGTAGAGATAGGCCCCCAGGAAAAGGTTAGAGGTGCTGGTGGATGCAGGAGTTAAAGGGATAGACACAAAATGAAAATAGTTTGCGCCCAGATCTGTACTACCTGTAATATAGCGCTCCATGGTAGCCGCCGCATTTTGTGAACAACCTATAAAACCAGTGCCGGCAGCCGTCGATTTCAATACCAGGCCCGATGTTCCGGAATTATTGGTTATAATTCCCTGAATAGATGCTCCTGCAGTTGCCCCAATGGTAACCACAGCTCCGGATTCGATGGTAATATCGGCAGCCATTCCCCATCCGGTTGAAAGATAGGGATCGTTGGTCACATCAGGGATAAGCACATTTTGATCGAATGTGGGCTGCCCGCTGGGGTTCCAGTTACCTGCTGTTGCCCAATCGGTACTAAGAGCGCCTGTCCAGGTTTTGTGTATTACCGAATTAACTGTAACCGTTACCGGTGTGCGGGTAGCACTCGGACCTGCATTGGTGTTAGTATAAACTACACTGCCGTTAAATGTAATTTCTTCGCCCACGGTAGAATAAATGCCAGAATTTAGTAGATAATCACAAGCCCCGCTTGAAACTGTAAGTTTATCATCCGAAACATTGCTGTTGCCTGTATTGAACATGATCTGACCCTCATACTCCAGACCCATGCCCATGGTAGTATTTGCAGGTATTGTAAAATCAGGAAAATCAACGAAGTACAGTGAAGGATCGTCAATATAGGTCACACTGGTGCCAATGTAATGCGACCAGCCTAATGCTGCTGAAGATTTCTGATTACCAACATAGGTACCCGAACGGCGCCAGTTTGTAAAAGTCCAACCTAATGCGGGTTGGTAAGTTCCAGTTAACTTGATCCTGAACCCTGTAACCGTTACTGACTGTGCACCTGTTGTAAGATCAAAATACACCACGTGTGCAGCGGCAGAAGGAGTACTATTGACAAGCAACAGCGTAGTTGCAGGTGCAACCGATTCGGCATAGTAGGTAGTGGTGGCAGAGGGGTATACTTGATAATTTTCTCCGCTGTTTGTTGACCAATCAAGTGTGCCACCTGTAGCTACGCTGTACCAGTAAATCTGATTCCCGGCCGATATTGCATTCAGGTTCGAGCTGCCGCCCTGAGTAATGGTACTGGGTGTAGCAGTAACCGGATTTGGAGCAGCAGGTTGAGCAAGAGCCGCTATTCCTGTTAGCAGGAAAAAGGCTAACGTTAAAAGTGGGTAAAGTTTTTTCATGTATTTGTGTATTAAGGATTTTTGTTTGAAAGAATGGCAACCTATTGAATTTGTACTTTCTAAAAAAACAAAAGTGATAATAAGGCCAGCTTCCTGAGGACACAACAAAAATAGATGCAAATAAAAGCATATGGGCAAGTAAACATGTCCAACTTTTACCTCGTTAAAAGTCTTACATGCAAGTTGCTGAAATTAAGCGTTATGCAATAATAGCAGGTTCTACGAAACGATAAATAACTTTACATTCTTCAGAATGACAGTATAAATGAAAAACAGAAATGAGAAAAACCGGGAATTGGGATGATGCGGGAATGAGTGGAATCTGGCTCAATTTATTGCTTATGGTTCTACCTGACCGAAAGTTGCTGTGAGGCATAGCCCTGTTCTGACAATGCAATCACTTTACCATAAAGGGGTTTTTTGTTTTCAAACAAATGGACAGCGGGGTATGTCTCTTTGTACAGAACAAGAAATATAAAAAAAAGACAGTCGGGTTTTCTGCCAATCCGAGCGAGTATCATGAAAACGCCCAAATCACTTTGCTATTGGTGTTTGCAGAACCTGTTTAAAGCAGGGCATGTTGTAATGACAGCAAGGATTATTCGTCTTCCACCTTTTCTTTGTCGAACAAACCATCGCGGTATATTGCCGGTGGCAAACCGGTATGCAGAGTGAAAGCACTGTAAAAAGTAGTCCTGGTACTAAAACCGGATTTCATGCCTATGTATTCAATCTTAAGCAATCGGTTTTCAGGCATATTCATTAAGGTTATTGCATGTTGCGAACGGTATTTGTTCAGCAACTGAAAAAAGTTGACGCCAAATCCATCTCTTATAGCCCTGGTTAATTCCTGGCGTTTCAATCCGGTAGCTATAGCCAGTTTATCAGCCGTTAGTGAGGCATCGAGGTAAAGCTTTTGGTTGATTAAAATATTGGAAATAGACACAATGGCGTTCGTCGAAATAGCCCCTTCGGTTTGATTTTCTTCATTTTCAACCTGGTCGCTCCGCCAGATTTCTGCTTTAAGCGATTTGGTATTGGTTGCAATATCATCGTCTGGGTATCTGTTTTTAAAGCCATAACTGATGTCAATGATTGATTCAGGCATTTGGTTACGGTATATCCTGGATAAAGCAGAGTAAGCTGCATTACGCAATCTGTATAATCGAAAAATATAAAGTGAAAGGCCCGTTGCAATCAGCAACATTATGGCGAGAACTGTTATACTAATACTTTGAACCCTGTTGAGATATGTTTTTGCAGCCACATTCTCAATAAGCCTGGCAATTTCATTTTCTTTAATCTGGGTTTCAAAACGGATTTTCAATACCTGAATCTCCTGCTGCTTTTCTTTAGAAATAATGCTATCATTCAGTTTAATTAGTTGAATAGCACTGTTATAAGCCTCCTTATACCTGCCCATTCCTACTAATATGCTGTGACGTTGTTTATACACGTCAATTAGTTTATAGGTAAGCTGGTTTTCAACTATGAGTTGAAGAGATGTATCAATTACCTGTAACGCTTTTTCAGGGTTGCCAGTCTTTTCATAAAAACCTGAAAGTGCTGAAAGTGAAAATGCCTGGCCATCAACAAATTTCAACTTCACACATTCGTCATAGGTTTCCTTCATAATGATTTCTGACTCGGCAAATTTTTTCTGGTCGAGTTTGATCAGGCCCTTATTATACTTAACCTGAATTTGCTGCCTCATATTATTGAGTTTTTTGTTGATCGAATCAGCCGATTCCAGGAAATACAAAGCTGAATCCAGCTGTCCTGCATTTTTATAATAGAGCCCCAAATTCAACAGTACTCGGGCGACGTCGTTTTCGTAGCCATATTTCGTCATTATAGTCAATGCTAATTTATTGTACGCTATAGCTTCATAAAAATCACCTGTAATATCCATAATCTGAGCTATACCTTCGAGCGCAAAACCCTCCTTATAAGGCTCATTAGCCATTTTTGCCAGCCTTACCCCTTCTGTAAAATTCACGATGGCGCCTTTGTAATCAGCCGCCAATAACTTTAAACGCCCAAGATTAATATTGAAACTATTCTGCGAGTTTAACGATTTGGATGCAATAGCCAGTTTAAGTCCCTCTTTAAATTCCTCCTCACTTTGCGAGAAAAATTGGGTATCTCCATAATTATTCCCTTTGAGTAAATGGCTTTTAATCATTAGCGCAGTGTCGGAAAGGGAATTTGCAATAACCAGCGCTTGTGCATATTTAGCCCCTGCTGAATCATACTTGCCTTCGAAAGCATATATTTTACCAATACCATGCAATGCCCTGATGTTATATGAAGATCCTAGTAATGATGGATCATTCAGGACTTTTTCATATAAATAGAATGAAGTGTCGACATTGCTCTTTGCAAGAGAATCCGCTA
Organism: uncultured Bacteroidales bacterium; assembly: GCA_903822525.1. Taxonomy (GTDB): domain Bacteria; phylum Bacteroidota; class Bacteroidia; order Bacteroidales; family UBA4417; genus UBA4417. Next base: position 5,204 of record CAIJPI010000189.1, read on the forward strand.
TATTCAATAACAAATTGGTTTCAGCCTCGCCCTGCCCGATATTACCACTTTTACAGGAAAACAGGCAAATCGCTATTCCTAATATAAATGCTGAGATAAATGTTTTGAACATAAACCTGGTATTTTTTATACAAATATGACTATTATTATTTTTGCTTACACTTCTTATCGGTAATATTTCACTGCTGCAATCGGATAAATATTTTCGTCAGCACCTGATAAAAGTTTAATTTACCTGAATACCAAAAGTGATAATGAGTTGTACTGACGATAAGCGTATTACATTCCTCACTTGGTAATCAATTTTTAAAAGTTCACAAAAAAGAAAACTAAGTAAAGCAATTATTGGCATTGCAAAGAGATTCCTGCTCGAACAACGCTGATTGCTTTTCGGAATTTGAACTATAAATAAAAAGGCCGGAAATTAATTTGATTAAGGAATGTGCATAAATTTATGCGCCTGCAACGAGATATGCCAGCGCGGATTTTTCATCACATAATCAATAATACCAGGCAATACTTCTTTCATTCGGCTCCATTCGGGTTGGAGGCACAGGTAGCAATCGGGGCCAACGAGTTTTGCATTTTCTTCGGCCCATTCAAAGTCGGAATCATCAAATACAATCACTTTTAACTCGCTGGCTTTACTGAAAACTTCAGGTTTGGGAGGACTTTTCCTTTTAGGCGAAAGGCAAACCCAGTCGAATGACCCGCTTAAAGGATGCGAACCGGAGGTTTCGAGGTGAACCTGCAATCCTTGGATTTTAAGCTTTTCGCAGAGGTAATCGAGGTTGTACATCAGAGGCTCGCCGCCGGTAACAACAACCGTGGCAGCCGGATTACCGATAACCCGGCTCACAATTTCATCGGTATCCGTAAGCGGATGAAGTTTCGGATTCCACGATTCCTTTACATCGCACCAGTAACAACCTACGTCGCAACCTCCCACGCGCAGGAAATATGCAGCCTTCCCGGTATGAAATCCTTCTCCCTGTATGGTGTAGAAGTCTTCCATAAGCGGAAGTAATTTGCCTTGCTGAGTGGGGTCTGTTTTCACGGAGTTGAGTTAATAGAAAATAGTTAATGGAAAATGGGGGCTGCCTTTTGGCAGTTGATATGAGTTACTGGCTTGAGTTTATTGGTAACCGGTGAATTACAACAGGTTAATGGTGCTAAGAAAAAGAAGATGTACTATTTCCCATTTTCTATTTTCTATTTTCCATATCCAACCACTACACTTCCTTATTATATGCCTTAAAAGTATTCATCAGCAGCGAAACTATGGTCATGGGGCCAACTCCACCAGGTACCGGTGTTATAAACGAACATTTGGGAGCGACTTCGTCAAATTTCACGTCACCCCTGATGTGATATCCTTTTTCGCTGTTGTCTTCAATCCTGTGGATGCCCACATCAATCACC
>CAIJPI010000190.1 GCA_903822525.1 uncultured Bacteroidales bacterium
GCTTTTATTAAATTCATGCTTTTACATCCCCCACCCGAAAACTCAATAAAAATAATTTAGGTGGTGAATATTTCTAGCACATCAAAATAATATGTAGCCTATATTTGACCGGAAGTTGAATTATATAATTTATCGTACTTTTGACTTCATTAAAATGGTTTTAGCCGGATTCATACTGTTTAAAATCATTATTCCAGGTACTTTGCGATACCTATCATGCTATTCCTGCAATTTGAGAATCAGTGTGAACAGGAATAATTAATCGGGCGGTCGCATTTTCAGGGCATGCAACCTCTGTTAAGGAAAGTGTCCCCTTATATAGTTCCAAAAAATTATTAAAATATACTGTCAAAATCTGTTTCAGACCCGACAACTCTCATATCCGGTAATTTTATGCATAATCCAAACCTTGCGCTGATCGAAGAAGTAAGAAAATTTCTCCCCGGTTATACATCGGATGAATTTACATTTCACAACCTGGCCAGGGATATGAATCTGGCGCCCGATGTTCTGACCGATGCGTTTGGTACCGAATCGGGATTGGTTGAAGAAATACTGAATTACGAACAGCAAAATCTGGAGAATATTTTTTCGGATTTTGATTTTTCCGGCAGCAATTCAATTGACGGCTTGTTACGGGTGAGTAAGGAAATCAGTAATAAATTTGTCAATATACTCCCTGGTATTCCTTTCGATCTTCGGACTTCATTTTTCGATGCCAGGCAGAAATTTGTCGAAAAAAGGGTCACTTTTGTAAATACTAAGATAAAGGCTAACTTTCAGCATGGCATTCAGCAAGGTATGTACCGTCCCGATCTGAGCCCGGAACTTATAAGCCGCATTTATATCAGCAGGCTTATCGACCTTCATAACCCCGATTATTTTCCCAACGAAACCATTTCGTTCACAGTGCTTTTCGATGTAATGGTCGATACATTTATCCGCGGTATCTGTACCGATGAGGGTAAAGCGTATTATGAGAAAAAAATCAAGTGCCTGAAGTTTTAAGTAACTAGAATTCTTTGATGTTGCATTTCGATAGGGATTTCGTTTTTGTATATAAATATTCATTGTTTGCCGCCAAAGCACTAAAGCACTAAGTTTCACAAAAAAAGTATCGGGGGGAATGAAAATCACTCTGCGAAATTTTTAGGAGGCAGTTTTTTTTGTACCTTTTTTGTGCATTAGTGTTTTTGTGGCATTATTCTTTTTCAATTTCAGGAAAACAGAAAATGCAAATTCAAAAATTCACTTGTTTTCAGGATAGTTTATTTGCTATCTTTATCTGATTTTAAATTGGAATTATGGCAAAGGTTGTTGTTTTAGGAGCCGGAATCTCCGGCCATACTGCTGCGCAGATACTTAAGCGCAAACTTGGGCGAAGTCACGAAGTGATTGTGGTGAGCCCCAATACAAAATACCAGTGGATTCCTTCCAACATATGGGTAGGAATCGGACAGATGACAGCCAAAAATGTCACCTTCGAACTGGCTCCTGTATACAAAAAACTGGGAATTGAATATAAACAGGCCAAAGCTGTTGCATTGTTCCCGCAGGGAGATGCAGGCAGTCCAAAACCATTTGTATCAGTTGAATATACAGGCCAGGACAAAAGCGGTCAAACCGAACGTGTCGAATATGATTACCTGGTTAATGCCACCGGTCCCAGGCTCAACTTTGGCGCTACTGAAGGTCTGGGCCCGGAAGGTTATAGCGAATCAGTATGTACATACCTGCATGCAGGCCATGCCTGGGAAAAACTGCAGCTTTCGCTCGACAGGATGGCAAAAGGCGAAAAACAACGCTTCCTGATAGGCACAGGGCATCCTACAGCTACCTGCCAGGGTGCCGCTTTCGAATATGCACTGAATGTTGCTTTCGAAATCAATAAACGAAAGCTTAATGACAAAGCTGAGATAACCTGGATTACCAACGAATACGAAGTAGGCGATTTCGGCATGGGCGGTGCTTTTATCAAGAAAGGCGGTTATGTGACTTCCACCCGTATTTTTACAGAGTCTATCCTTTCCGAATATGGTATAAAATGGATTAAGCGTGCGGGAATCACCAAGGTTGAGCAAGGCAAAGCCCATTATCAGACCCTCGATGGGGAAACCCATGAACAGGAATTTGATTTTGCCATGCTTATACCTGCCTTTGCAGGCGTGGGCATAAAAGCATTTGCTGCTGATGGTGCCGATATTACACCTGACTTGTTCGCCCCCAGCGGATTTATGAAAGTTGATGCCAACTACCAGGCAAAAGATTTCGAGGACTGGTCAATAGCCGACTGGCCATCGGTATACCAGAGCCCGAAATTTGACAATATTTTTGCTGCCGGCATTGCTTTTGCGCCGCCACATGCCATCTCAAAACCCATGACCAATAAAAACGGGCTGGCTATTTTCCCAACGCCTCCGCGCACGGGTATGCCTTCGGGCATTATGGGCAAAGTGGTTGCCCTCAACATTGCCGAGCGTATCAAAACCGGTAGGAACGAATTAAATCATAAAGCTTCGATGGGTAAAATGGGAGCGGCCTGTATTATTTCGTCAGGATATGGCTTACGCGACGGAATGGCTGCTACCATGACAGTATTTCCTGTTGTTCCTGATTACGAAAAATACCCGCAATGGGGACGCGATCTCAGCTATACCATGGGCGAACCCGGACTGGCAGGGCACTGGATTAAACTTGTGCTTCACTTTATGTTTATCTACAAAGCCAAAGCTTTACCTTTCTGGTGGATGATACCGGAGTAGGCACAAGGAGTGGAGGCGGTTGAGTTGACAAGAGTGAGGGAGCGAGTGGGTGAGGGAGTGAGTGGGTGAGGGAGTGACTGGGTGAGGGAGCGAGGGAGCGACAGGGCGAGGGGGCGACAGGGCGAGGGAGAGAGAGGGCGAGGGAGAGAGAGGGGAAGATCCCAAAAAATTCCTCAGTGTTACTTTGTGCCCTCAGTGCCTCCGTGGTTTATGCTATCAGAAAATTTCACAAGGCATGATTTTCTCCTCAATCTTTCAACCCTGAAACCCTTGAACCTTTGAACCCTTGAACCTTTGAACCCTTGAACCTTTGAACCCTTGAACCCTTGAACCTTTGAACCCTTTGAACTCCCA
>CAIJPI010000191.1 GCA_903822525.1 uncultured Bacteroidales bacterium
AAATATAATTTATATAAATTATCTTATGTTTTTCTTATAACAGTATAATTACGGATCAAACGCTCTAAAAGTTAGGAGTTGAATTATTGACAAATGATAAAAAAATATTAGTTTTTAAAATCGGACGGATCGATTTAATCTAAATCGCTACTGTCAAATAATAACATCATTTTTGTGCTACCAGCTACCACCTGCACCGCCTCCTCCAAAGCTGCCGCCACCAAATCCACCAAATCCGCCTCCACCTCCGCCAAATCCGCTGCCACTGCTTCCGCTTCCTCCGCCCATCATCCAAGGGAAGAAGAGCATTCCTGCACCGCCTGAGCGGTTAATTGTACGATGGTTGTTATTATTACGTGAAAACAGAAAAACAACCACAATAATAATAATAAGAATAAAGATTGAAGATGATTTTTGTTTCTTTGACTTGCTGTATTTATCGGCCTTGTATTCGCCTTTAACCAACGACATAAGTACGTCAGAAGCTGCATTTATACCCCCATAGTAGTCATTTTGTTTAAAATCGGGAATCATTTCATTGTTAATGATGTCGGATGCAGTTGCGTCGGGTACAAATTTTTCAACACCATATCCTGTTGCAATAAACGCTTCCCCATTTTCGCCGGCACTCTTTGGCTTAATCAGAATTACAAAGCCATTGTCAAATTTACTTCCGCCTACTCCCCATTTCTGCCCAAGTTGCTGTGCATAATCAGCCTTTTCATACCCGTCGAGGCTTGGAACTATCACCACCGTAATCTGAACGGATGTGGAATCATTGAATGCAACCAGTTTGAATTCCAGTTCTTGCAATTGATCGGGACTCAACAATTGTGCAAAATCGTTTACCAGGTGCGGAGGATCGGGTCTTTCGGGAATACTGCCCTGTGTAAATCCGGCTTTGGTGAGTAGCAGCAGGATTGGTAATACGAAAAGGAATTTTATGTAGATGCCGGGTTTCATAAGCTTGGATTAACTTTGTTTTGAGGGGTGCAGTTTTAAAGATTATCAGTTGAATGAAATTTCATCCGAAAGTTCATTAACATCATCAGTTTTGTAGGGAAAATGCTTTTTAAGCTGTTTTCCGGTATCTGAAATAGCTTCAACCAAACCCTCTGTAAAATTACTTTCGCGGAAATGATTTAGCATCTTGTTACGGACGGTATCCCAAAATATTTCGGTAACTATTGTGTGAATTGCAGTATCCCCGATTATTGCAAATTTTCGGTTTTTTACAGCCAGGTAAATCAGGACTCCATTGCGGCTTACTGTTTTCTCCATCTCCAGTTTATTGAATATAGCCAAAGCCCTGTCGAGCACTTCACCCTTACAAGTATTCTCAATATGTACTCTGATTTCGCCTGAAGTATCCAACTCGGCATGCATGATAGCCTGCCTGATATCTTCCTGTTGATCTTTTGTGAAAAAATTCTTTGCTGAAGTCATTTCTGTAATCAATTTAATCAGTTTTATTAATAGGTGTTTTAAAGATAATTTTCAGTTCATCTTATCTTCAACAAAATCCGGTAGCAATAGTGACGCAAGGTCATATTATGCACTATTGTAAAAAAGAAAGGAAGTCAATTGCAGGAAAACAGGGGTGTAAGATTCAATATACCTCTTAAAGATAACCTTTATTTTCAAGCATTTGACTTCCTGTTTGGTGAAATCTATATGACTGTGACCTTTTATGAACGTAGTTGCAGATTAATTTCTTTTTGTGAAAGTGTTAAAATTAATTTGAACGAAAACATTCTGTATAAATGATTCCAGGTTTTCTGAAGTATTGCCAGGATTAAGAATCCGGAATATATTAAAACTCGACTTTTGGAGCATTTTCAGCACCAGCCTGAGCCTCAAAATATGGTTTCTTCGAAAACCCGAATAAGCCGGCCATGATATTGGTAGGGAAACGCCTCAACTGAGAGTTGTATGCCTGAACTGCTTCATTAAAGTTCCGTCTTTCAACATTGATACGGTTTTCGGTACCTTCGAGCTGAGCCTGCAACTGAAGAAAGTTCTGATTTGCTTTTAAATCAGGGTATTTCTCAACTGTAACCAATAGTCTGCTCAGTGCTGATCCGAGTTCATCCTGTGTTTTCTGGAACTGAGCGAGTGTATTGGCGTTCAGTTTAGTGGCATCCACATTAATAGTTGGTTTGGTGGCATTTGCCCGCTGCTCAATAACTTTTATAAGGGTTTCCTGCTCGAATTTTGCATATCCTTTTACAGTACTTACAAGGTTAGGGATAAGGTCGGTTCTGCGCTGGTATGCTCCCTGCACATCGGCCCATTTCTTATTTACATTTTCTTCTGAACTAACAAGTTTATTGTAGGTTCCGGGTATTGACAGCAAAAGAATCACACCTAACAGTATAACTCCGCCTATGATAATCCATGATTTTTTCATTTTTGGGTTTTTATTGGTTATAATTTTGGTTTTATCACTTCTCAAAAGTAATGTAATTACCCGATAATATCGAGGCTTCTCTTAATAAATCCGGTTAAAGCTTCTCCTTTTAGCAGGTTTTGCGATAATAAAGCCAGATCAATTAATTGTTTGATTGTTTTTGTTTTAGCTTCCTGGTCATCGGTTTCGAGCAGTTGATTCATCAATTTGTGGTTTGAGTTCAGTACCAGATTATAGCTATCAGGCATATTTCCCATAAATGAATATTGTCCTCCACCCATCGCCGACATATCTTTCATTCGACGCATGAACTCAGGCTGGGTTACTGTTACAGGCAAATCATTTTCACCCAGGTTTTCGACCGAGATATGATATACTGCTTTGTTCAACTGTTGCTCAAATATTTCGGTCAGCTGCTTGGTTTGTTCTTCCGATAGTCTCGAAGGCAGTGATTCGGCTTTATTGATCAGTTTATCGGCTACCTCTGCATCAACACGTACAAAGTGACTTTTTTCGAATTTTTGTTCCAGCGTATTTACAAAGTGGTTATCGATGGGTCCATCCAGTACCAAAATATCGTATCCGCGTTCGCGTGCATTCTGCACATAGCTATGCTGATCTTCAGGGTTGGAAGTGTAAATAAATACCAGGTTGCCGTCCTTATCGGTCTGATTTTCTTTAATCAGGTTCTTGTATTCTTCAAAAGTAAAATACTTATCATCCGAATTCTTCAGCAGGCAGAATTTCTCTGCACGGTCGAAAAATTTAGTTTCCGAAACAATACCATATTCAATAAATACCTTGATATCATCCCATTTTTTCTCGAACTCTTCGCGGTTATTTTTAAACAGTTCTTCCAGCTTATCGGCTACCTTTTTCATGATATGACCGGAAATCTTCTTCACATTCGAATCACTTTGCAGGTAGCTACGCGAAACATTAAGCGGAATATCAGGCGAGTCGATCACACCATGCAGCAAGGTCAGGAAATCGGGTACAATACCTTCGACAGAATCGGTTACAAATACCTGGTTGCAGTAGAGCTGAATTTTATCGCGCTGCATTTCGAAGTTTTTCTTCACTTTAGGAAAAAATAACACTCCGGTCAGATTAAACGGATAATCGACATTCAGATGTATATTGAACAGGGGATCCTCAAATGTGGCAGGATATAACTCGTGGTAGAAGCTTTTATAATCTTCGTCCTTCAGTTCGGTGGGTTTTTGTTTCCATAAGGGATTTGAGTTGTTGATGATACGAGGCTTTTCGACCTCAATCTCTTTTGGTTCACCCTTTTCGTCTTTTTCTGTTTCTGATTTTTCCCATGATTTCTCGTTGCCGAAACGGATCGGTACAGGCAGAAACTTGCAGTATTTGTTCAATAGGCCCAGTATGCGGTGATCTTCGAGGAATTCGTTGGATTCTTCGTTGATATATAGTACGATTTCGGTTCCGCGATCTGATTTTTCAGTTTCTTCGATAGTATATTCAGGCGAACCGTCACATTCCCAACGAACAGCTTTTGTTCCGGCGCCTTTTTTAAAAGTTTTTGTCTTGATTTCAACCTTATCCGAAACCATAAAGGATGAGTAAAATCCAAGCCCGAAATGGCCTATCAATCCTCCTTGTTCAACTTCAGTTTTATTTTTGAATTTTTTCACAAATTCCTCAGCTCCCGAAAAAGCGATCTGATTGATATATTTGTCAATTTCTTCAGCTGTCATTCCTATGCCACGATCCTTGATGGTAAGGGTCTTGTTTTCCTTGTCGATGATAACTTCAATAGTCAGGTCGCCAAGTTCGTCTTTTACTTTATCGAGTGAAGAGAGTGTTTTTAGTTTAGTTGATGCGTCTACTGCATTTGCGATAAGTTCCCTGAGGAATATTTCATGATCTGAATAAAGGAATTTTTTAATGATGGGGAAAATGTTCTCAGTCTGTACGTTGATCTTTCCGGTTTGCATAGTATATTATTTTTTTTGTTTTTCATGAGCGAGGTAATCAAAGCATGTGCCATCCGGAAATGACTGTCAAATTGACACTTTCAAATTATTGTCATTCAGTTTAAAGTTAGCGATTGTTTTTAGCCTGTCCATGACAATATTTAAATATTTAAAGTGAATTGTACTTTGTAAAATGAATCCGTAAATTGTCAATAAAAAAACAGGTAATAGCTCATTTTTAAAAGGTGTTTATCTGCATGATTCGGAATAAAGATTATTTTTCCAAATTTTATTATGTTGCCTTTTTATTTTCTAACTTCGCCATAGTAAGTAAAACACTGAAAACAGGATTGTTGTTGTATTTATTTGGTTGGCATACAGTATTTTAACATACAAATAAAAATATATGAATCAAGTTGAATGGGGAAGTCTGCCCTTTGGATACCAGAAAACAGATTATAATGTCCGTGCATATTACCGCGATGGAGAATGGGGGGGGCTAGAGGTCAGCAATTCAGAGTACATTTCGGTACATATGGCTGCTACAGGACTTCATTACGGGCAGCAAGCCTTCGAAGGATTGAAAGCATACATGGGCAAAGATGGTAAAATCAGGTTGTTTCGCTGGGAAGAAAATGCCAGGCGTATTCAGGATTCGGCTAATGGTATAATGATGGCAGTTCCTCCTGTTGAACTTTTTAAAGAGGCAATATTTACCGCAGTACGAAAGAATATTGATTACATCCCACCGTACGGAACGGGTGCATCTTTATATGTACGTCCTCTGCTCTTCGGTTCAGGAGCAAGAGTAGGAGTGAAGCCTGCTGACGAATATATGTTTCTTGTGTTTGTATCACCTGTAGGTCCGTATTTTAAAGAAGGTTTCAACCCTGTTAGTATAATGGTTGCCCGCGAATACGACCGTGCAGCTCCAAAGGGAACCGGACAGTATAAAGTTGGCGGAAACTATGCTGCCAGCCTTACAGCCGGTGAAAGGGCGCATAAAGAAGGATTTGCTTCGGCCCTGTTTCTTGACGCACGCGAAAAAAAGTATATTGACGAAGCAGGCCCTGCCAATTTCTTTGCTATTAAGGGCAATACTTACAGTACTCCACTTTCGGAATCAATTCTTCCTTCCATTACAAACAAGAGCCTGATGACTCTTGCAGAAGATATGGGGATGAAAGTTGAGAGAAGAAAAATAGCATTGGAAGAATTATCGGAATTTGACGAGGTAGGTGCCTGCGGAACAGCTGCTGTTATTTCGCCGATCCGTCGAATTGTAGATGTTGAGATGGGCACTGAATGGAATTATTGTCTTGATGGAAAAGCCGGTGATAAATCGACTCAGCTTTATCAACGCCTGATCGATATTCAGTATGGTGACGCTCCAGATACTCATGGTTGGACAACTGTTGTAGATATTTAACAAAATTTGATTAAAGAACGAACGCCGGTAATTTTCCGGCGTTTTTTTTTGGCTTTTACCTGTTAATTATTTCGATGAAAAAATATTCTGACTTTTTTATGCCAATTTAAAACATGATATGTAGCATAGCGTATTGAACCTATACTGAGATCTAATCCTGTTAAATTAATACAAGTTATTTTTAAAAGCCGTTGTCGTAGAACTGCCTGAAAAGTCCTTTTTTTGGGAATTTTTATTTCAGAAGGTCGAAAGCAGCATCAAGGTATATATATGCGTCGGTTGGAGCATGATTCCTGTATCCTTTGCTCCTGCTGGTGCCCAGCCTTACAACCACTGCATTTAGTGATGGTATGATGAAAATATATTGACCCAGTATTCCTCGCATATAAGTTACTTTTTGTCCTTTGTACTCCAGCATCCAAAACTGGTAACCGTAATAATTACAGGTTTTGCCATCTTCTCCTTTAAGCCATACGGCAGGACGGGTAGCCTGATCAATATACGCTTTCGAGACAAGCTGACGGTTATTGAATTGACCGCTGTCGAGCACCATCTGGCCAATGCGTGCAAAATCACTGGCTGTGCTGTTGAAACAGCAATAGGCTTTTTCGGTGCCCCCTGTCCGGTCGAGGCTCCAGAGTGCAGGATGCTCAGCGCCTAGAGGCTTCCATAGTTTTTCGGAAGCATATTCTGAGACCGGTTTCCCGGAAGCTTTTTCGATGATGAGTGCAAGCAACTGTGTATTGCAACTCTGGTAAACAAATGTTTGGCCAGGTTCACTTTTCACTTTTAGTGCAAGCATTTGGTGGGAAAGTTGCCGGCCGTAATAAGCCTTGGTTGTGGCTGAAAAAAGGCTCGAATATCCCTCGTCCCAGTCCAATCCCGAACTCATAGTAAGCAGATCCCGTATACGAAGTGTAAATTCGATGGTATTTTTAAAATCAGGCAAAAAATCGGTAACAGGCTGTTCAATGCTTTTGATTTTGTTTTCATCAAGCAGGCATCCAATCAGCAGTGAAATTATACTCTTGGCAGCTGAAAACGAATTACTGAGGGTTGTGTCGCTGCCTCCATCCCAATATGCCTCATGGATAATTTTTTTATTCCTGATGACTACAAATGCAGTTGTGCCGAATGAATCAAATACGGTGAGGCTGGAAGGATTGATTTTTTGAATGTTGTAGACTGAATCATAAAGCCAAGGTATTGGCTTTGCATTTTTCACAAGCCGGTTGGTGAAGATTTTATAATCGTCAATATTGACATGGCCATGAATAAGAGCCTGCCTTAAATGGACAGGTAAAAGTGCAGCCAGGAGCAGCAATGAAACTACAAGGTATAGCAGTATTCTTATGGCTCTTTTCTTCATATTTTCAGATTAAATGGTATAATCTTGCTGGTTATACTTTCTTACTAAAGGCATGCTTTGTTCCTGATGCCTTATGAATGAAGCTATGCAGGAATTAAAATATGGATTGGAACACGGATTTATACATTTCTGCATTCATCTTAATCAAAGCGTAATTTTACAGGAGATTGTTGTCTCTTAATATCGTTTCCATTTCGTTTTGCATAGATTGTGCTTCCTGACCTGCTTTTTCAGCAAAATCAATTCCTGAGGATGCAAAGAGGATGCTTCGGGAAGCATTGATCAATAAACCGCAATGGCTGTTGAGACCGTATTTCGCAACTGCGTTCAGATCGCCGCCCTGGGCTCCAACTCCGGGAACCAGAAGGAAATGATCGGGTACAATTTTTCGGATATCCAGAAGCATTTCAGCTTTGGTGGCTCCAACCACATACATCATATTATCGTAGTTACCCCATTTGGAAGTCCGTTCCAGCACACGTTCAAAAAGCCTGGTTTCGTTCTGGTCGGTGAATAACTGAAAATCATCGGATCCTTTATTGGATGTGAGTGCCAGCACAATAGCCCATTTGCCAGGGAAAGCCAGGAATGGCTTCACTGAATCTTCACCCATGTAAGGAGCAACGGTAATGGCATCGAAACTGAATCCTGAAGCCTGTTTGTCGAAAACTGAAATGGCATATTGTGTTGAAGTATTCCCGATATCACCTCGTTTGGCATCGGCAATGGTGAAAACTTCATCTTTGAAATTCTCAAGGTAATTCATGGTCTTCTCAAGGCTGATCATTCCCTTTATGCCACGGCTTTCGTAAAATGCAAGGTTTGGTTTATAGGCTACTGTATAAGGTAAGGTAGCATCAATTATCTGTTTGTTAAACTCAAAAACCGGATCTGCTGAATCGAGCAGATGTGTTGGGATTTTATTCAGGTCGCTATCGAGGCCAACACAAAGAAAGGATTTTTTTTGTTGAATAAGGTGAAAGAATTCGGTGCGGTTCATAGGGATATGCGTTTTCTGCAGTGAGCAAGGTTAGGAATGAAACGTATTAATTCGACAAGTTCTTGGATTTGCTTTACAAATTAACACAAATTTTCGTTGCAGATTTTATCAAACCAATATTTAGGTTCAAACATAACTTATCGGTCTGAATCTAAAATGGATGACGAAATGACTGTATATTTATAATCTATGCTTTTTGACTGCCCTATTAATCTCAACCTCCTAATAGAAAGCTGAATCAGGACAGGAAAGCAGATTTATTTCTTATGAAAAGGTATATGAATCGGATGATAAAAAAAATGGTTCAACTACGAATTTAATCGAATTGGTTCTAAATTGGCCCGAAGTCGGAAGGCGGAAGTCTGAAGCAGGGACTAACCCGAATTTACATACTATCAATTGAAAATAAGTTGCATACTGTTAATCGTCTTACAATGTGCTTCTTATTCTGAATAAAATAGTTTTCAGGAGATATTCTGACTTCCGACTTCCGACAACTTGATTGGACCCACTAAAATAATAGTAGAACCCAAAAAATAAAGCGGACCTTCAATTTATTCCGTTACCTCTTTCAGCCTCTCAGCATTTTCAGCTAACTGCAGCGAATCAATAAAGTCCTGTATTTCACCATCTAAAAATACTGGAAGGTTATACATGGTAAGATTGATGCGATGGTCGGTTACGCGGCTTTGCGGGTAGTTATAGGTACGTATTTTTGCTGAGCGGTCGCCTGAGGAAACCATGGTTTTACGTTTTTTCGAAATTTCATCCAGGTATTTCTGATATTCTCTTTCAAAAATCCGGGCACGAAGCACCGTCATGGCTTTCTCGAAATTCTTCATCTGCGATTTTTCATCCTGTATAGCCACAACAATTCCTGTGGGAGCATGAGTAAGCCTTACGGCAGAGTAGGTCGTATTTACGCTTTGTCCGCCGGGGCCAGAGGAACAGTATGTGTCTTTCCGGATATCGCTTGGTTTAATATCAACTTCAAACTCATCGGCTTCGGGAAGTACTGCAACCGAAGCAGCTGATGTATGGATACGTCCTTGTGTTTCAGTATCAGGGACACGTTGAACGCGGTGTACACCCGATTCGTATTTCAACAGTCCGTAAACTCCATCGCCTTTAACTTCGAAGATTACTTCCTTGAAACCTCCCATGGTGCCTTCGGTCATGCTTACAGGCTCAATTTTCCAGTTTTTACGTTCGATGTAGCGTGTGTACATGCGGTAAAGGTCGCCGGCAAAAATGCTGGCTTCGTCGCCACCGCTACCTGCCCTGATTTCGACAACGGCATTTTTTACATCCTGCGGATCGGAAGGAATAAGCATCAGGCGGATTTCTTCTTCCAGTTTTTCCTGTTTTTCCTGAAGAGTGTCTATTTCTTCACGGGCAAATGCGCGCATTTCCTCGTCTTTTTCTTCTTCGAGTATGGAATGACAGGCTTCGATTCCTTCGACAATTACTTTATATTGTTTATATCCTTCAATGATAGGCTGAAGTTCTTTGAAATCTTTGCTGAGTTTAATGAATGCTTTAATATCCTGCATAACGTCAGGATCGTTGATCTGTTTCTCAATTCCAAGGTAACGCTCGTGTATGGCTGCAAGCTTGTCTAACATATTATTATCTGATTTTTGCGGGTGCAAAGGTAAGGGAAATGAAGATTGCTTTTAGATATTACGCTAAAAGGTTCCGGCTGGCTGATCCTTCCGGTAAAAATAGCATGAGAATTCCGAAAAATTGTTTTGCCGGTTGAGCGTAATATGAGATCAGAAGATGAAGCTAATATTCGAATGATTCGGTGCCAACCTGTATTGTCAGCTTCTTGCCTTCCCGTTTTTCGCATCTGCCGATAATCCGGGCCGGTATGCTGAAACTCTCTGAAATTGCAATAATGTCGTTTGCAATCTGTTCGTTAACATACAATTCCATACGGTGTCCCATATTAAAGACCTGGTACATTTCTTTTAATGAGGTGCCTGATTGTTCCTGAATCATTTTAAAGAGAGGTGGAACCGGGAAAAGGTTATCCTTGATAATATGAAGGTTTTCGACAAAATGAAGCACTTTTGTTTGTGCTCCGCCACTGCAATGGATCATACCATGTATTGCGGAACGGTGTTTTTCGAGTATTTCCCTGATCACAGGAGCATACGTGCGGGTTGGGGAAAGTACCAGTTGTCCTGCATTCATGCCTTTAACTTCGGTAGGGTCAGTAACTATCAGGTTGCCTGAATACACCAGATCTTCGCTGATAGCATGATCGTAGCTTTCAGGATATTTTAGCGAATAGTCATGGGCAAAAACATCATGTCTTGCTGATGTAAGTCCATTGCTGCCCATTCCTCCGTTATAGCCGGTTTCGTAGCTTGCCTGTCCGAATGATGCCAGTCCGACAATTACATCGCCCGGCTGAATGTTGTTTTCAATAATATCGCTCCTGTGTACCCTTGCGGTAACGGTGCTATCAACAATAATGGTTTTTACCAGATCGCCTACGTCGGCAGTTTCGCCTCCGGTTGAATGTATTCCTATTCCGTTGTCCCGCATCATGGCCAGACATTCCTCGGTACCAGCTATAATTTCGCTGATCACTACGCCGGGAATCAGGTTTTTGTTGCGCCCGATGGTGGATGAAAGTAAAATGCCATCGGTTATTCCAATACAGAGTAAGTCGTCGGTATTCATAACCACTGCATCCTGGGCGATACCTTTCCATACGGATATATCGCCGGTTTCACGCCAATACACATATGCGAGTGATGATTTGGTTCCGGCACCATCGGCATGCATTACACAGCAGTATTCGGGATCGTTTCCTAAAAGGTCGGGTATTACTTTGCAGAAAGCATTCGGGTACAAGCCTTTGTCGATATTTTTAATTGCCTGATGAACATCGTCCTTGGTTGCCGAAACTCCTCTTTGTGAATACCTGTCGGTCATCTTGGGGTGTGATAGTTAGTTTGGTTATTAAGCGGACTGTTTAGGGTATTGAATGATTTCCTGTGCCACACATATTTCAGGCAAAGTTATCGGGATCAACGGCTATTTAAAGATAAGCTGCTTTTTCTCTTTATCAATGGTAAAAGTTCCGAATTTTTTAAGCACTTTCTCGCTCATTAAAACTGAAGCTTTTTGTTTTTGAAGCACAGTAGCTTCCAGTTCAAATGCTGAACGGGTTGCTATTCCTATTTCGCCAACAGTAAAAAGAGATTTATCAGCAACAGTATTACTGGCAAGGATTTTTTCGGCATCCCCTTCAAAATCGGTTTTGCCAATAGCCCCTGCTTTGAGCATTTTCATTGTTTCGTCTACCGAAAAACTTAGCCCGGGACCATCCTCACTCAGGGTTATCTGAGTTGTGAATCCGTTTACAACAGCCGCAAAGTACAATGTGTTATCAGGGTTTGACTGCAAGGGGACTACATTATCTTCAGGGTTTATCTGTATGCTGACTTTCTGATTCTGGCTGGTAATAGCCTGGTTCTGTGTTTTAGGGACAAAGTCTTTGCTGATAATCCGGAATTCGGAACGACGGTTCAATGAATAGGCAGCTTCCTGTTCAGGTTTTGTGGAAAGGGAGTCGATAAAAGCCTGTGAAAGCAGAGTGCCGGTTTTAAAAGTAAAGCCGTCTTTAACTGCATCTTTCATCATTTTCCTTGGAATGCGTTCGCCATATCCTTTTGCAATAAGTCTGTCAGGATCAATACCACGGTCGATAAGGTAGTTTACAACTGACTCGGCCCGTTTCTGCGAAAGCACATCATTGCTTTCATCAGTGCCTCGTGAGTCGGTATGTGATGCGAGTTCTATAATAATAGTTTCATTTTCGTCCAGTGTCTTGATCAGACCCTGCAACGAATCCTGGTATTGGGGTTTCAGGTCCCATTTGGCAAGGTCATAGAGAATATCGGGTAAAACAACAGGTTTGTCAGGAATAGGCTGCAGCATGAAGTTGATAGTGAAGTCTTTGCTGCTTTCGAGTCCGACAGTGGTTTCCTTCGCTTTTTTGTTAAAATAATTTGCCTTCAGGCAGATAAGTTCATAGGTAGTATTTGGTTTTATCTGTGATTTGCTGAAGCTGTAAAATCCTTTGGCATCGGTGCGTGCTTCGACTGAAGTGCCGTTCGATCCTGTAAGTTTGATAACAGCACCCTGAATAAACTGCAGTGTATTGTCATCTTTTACAAGCCCGGAAAGGGTAAAGATGACAGGCGGATTCACAAAGGAATACAAGTCGTCGCTTCCACGGCCACCTTTACGGTTGGAAGAAAAGAATCCCTTATCCTCTTCAGGATGGAAAATCATGGCAAAATCATCACCCGATGAGTTTATCGGGACCTGTAAGTTTACCGGTTTGGTCCATTCGTCGTTCGAAAAGGTAGAGCGGAAGATATCGAGGCCTCCCATACCCGGATGTCCGTTGGATGAAAAATACAAGGAAGTGTCGTTTCTCATAAACGGGAACATTTCATCGCCAGGAGAATTAATAACCGGTCCTGCATTAACGGCTCTTCCGAAATTATCGTTTGAAGTTTTGCGTGTCGACATCCATATGTCTTTGCCTCCCTTCCCTTTAGGGAGATTGCAGGAGAATAACAGGGTAAGTTCGTCGGGACTAACTGAAGGATTGCCGAAAACGGTTGTGCTGTCGCCGCCCAGGTCCAGTGCTTTGGGCTCGCCCCAATTGCGGCCTGCCCTGCGGGAAACCATGATTTTACAACCCTGCAACGAGCCTTTATCATTTGCGCAACGGGTAAAATACAATTGGGTGAATTTGCTGTTTACGGATGGATTTCCTTCGTTGGCTTCGGTATTTATCACATTGCCGGTTTCAAGCAGCACAGGAGTTGACCATTGAGCTTTAGGGTCAAGTTTTGAGATGAAAAGATCGCTGAAGTTCTGGCCTGTCCAGTTGTCCATATCTTTTCCGGTGGCAGCATCGCGGGTGGATGTGAAAATGATGGTATTGTAAAGTTTATCAGCGTATGAAACTGAGAAGTCAGATTCTTTCGAATTCAACACTTTTTCGGTGCTGATTTTATATTTAGTAGGGTTATCAATCCATTCCTGTGCAAGAACACAAGAAAGAGATCCATTTTTTCCCCGTGGATCTTCAGGTGCTAATTCAGCATATTTGTCGAAATACAATTTTGCATCCTTATATTTCTCATTTGATTTCATGGACTGGGCCAGGTACAGAAAAACCAAAGGATTGGTTTCGGCAAACTTCGTTTTTATCAGTCTTTTGTATGCCGGCTCAGCTTTCTTCGTATTGTTGATAAAACGGTAACATTCGGCCATCTGAAAAGATATCTTTTCCTTATCCGGTTTGCCTTTTGTTTTTGATAATGCTTTTTTATACTTGGCAAGTGCCACATTATACTGCATATTATTAAAAGCATCGTCGCCAGCACGCAGGAAGCGGTTCTGTGCAAAAACAGGAGTAGCAGCCAGGCTGAGGATAAAGGTGAAAAGAAGGATACGTATTGTCATATTGTACTTTGTGGACGGATCAAAACTTAAGGTACTGGGTAGTAATCTGTAAAACGATATTAAAACGAATTTATTATTCTGCAGGGGTTGTGTTATCAGCAGGTTGAGGTGATGCAGCAGCAGTTGGGTTTTCAGTTAAAGGTGCATCAGCAGGTATCCCGGAATCCGGAGATTTAGCAGGATTTTTTTTCTCTGCCATCTCAGTTTCAACCTGTACCTTGTTACGGTTAAACTCCCGGTTTACGCTTTCGACCTGATCCCGGACCTGAGTTTGAGCCGAAGAAATTTCATTCTGCAATTCGGAAGTTTCTTTCTTGAATTCCCTTGTGAGGTCGCCTGATGCCTTTTTCATCTGATTCATCAGCCTGCCGGCTTTACGAGCCATTTCCGGCATTTTTTCGGGCCCGAAGACAAGGAATACTACCAGCATGATAACCAGCAGTTCGCCTCCGCTAATATCGAGAAATAAAAGTACGGGCATTCCGGACATAGATAGTGCTTTTATATTTTAACCCACAAAAGTAATAAACTACCTTCACTTTATCGAATAATATCTTCTGCCTGCAATAACAGCTTTATCCGGATTCATTGTTCGGATATAAAAGTATCATGCTCTTTGTTCAGTCAGTTATCCTTTACTGTTATTAATTTTACTGTTAAATCGGCTGTAGGAGAAATATATAACAATACCGATAGCCATCCAGATGATTAAGCGGAACCATGTATCGCGTGGCAAAGTGGCCATTACGCCCAATGACGATAAAACACCAAGAATAGGAATAAGAGGGAATAATGGTGTTTTAAACGGGCGGTGAATTTCAGGTCTTTTATACCTGAGAACCAATATTCCGGCACAAACCAGCACAAAAGCAAGCAAAGTTCCTATTGAAACAAGCTCTCCAAGTATGCCTATTGGAAAAAGACCTGAAACAATCATGGCTATACCTCCTGTAATAATGGTTGTTATATATGGAGTTTTAAATTTTGGATGAACTTTTCCGAATGACTGTGGGAGAAGTCCATCGCGCGACATGGAAAAGAAAATCCGAGGCTGTCCCATCAACATTACAAGGATTACGGAACTAAGTCCGGCAATAGCGCCAATTTTAATTGGCAGCCGAAGCCAGGCCATACCATCACCTGCTGCGTTAACAGCAACTGCAACGGGTGCAGGGTCGCTCAGTTTTGTATAGGAAACGATACCTGTCATAACCAGTCCGACAAGTATATAAATAACTGTACAGATCATTAATGATCCCAGAATTGCCCATGGCATATCTTTCTGAGGGTTTTTTGATTCCTGGGCTGCGGTTGATACAGCATCAAATCCTATATAGGCAAAGAAAATTACCCCGGCAGCGCGGAAGATTCCACTCCATCCGTAATGACCAAATTCGCCCGTATTCATTGGGATAAATGGAGTAAGGTTATCGGATGAAACGTAATTCATTCCAAAACCAATAAAAAGTAAAATCACAATAACTTTTATCAGTACAATGATATTATTAAAGTTTGCTGATTCTTTTATACCGACAACCAGGAGGGTAGTAACCACGGCAACAATAAATACTGCCGGGAAATTAATAAAAGCTCCGGTTGTCGACCAGTCACCAGTTGCTGCATTATAATAAAACGGTGCATTTGAAATGGATGCTGGAATGATAATTCCAAAGTCCTTAAAGAAACTTACAATATATCCCGACCATCCGACAGCAACTGTTGACGCACCGAACAAGTATTCAAGTATCAGGTCCCAGCCTATGATCCATGCAATGAATTCGCCAAGGGTTGCATAGGCATAGGTGTAAGCGCTGCCTGCAATGGGTATCATAGAAGCAAACTCGGCATAGCATAATCCGGCGAAAGCACAGGCAATACCGGCTACCACAAAAGATAAAACAACGGCCGGGCCGGCATAACTGGCTGCAGCCTGCCCTGTAAGTACAAAAATACCAGCACCGATGATTGCTCCTATACCCAGCGAGATAAGATTCCACCTGCTTAGTGTACGCTTTAATGAGTTTTTGTCATCGGTAGTTTGTTCCAGAAGCGTGCCGATTGATTTAGTTGCAAAGAGATTTGACATGGTATTGGATTTAGAATACATCAAACGTACATAAAAAAAATTAAATATTAGCTATCAGGATGCCAAATCATCATTATTTGATAAGACAATTGGACAGGTAATGGGTGAAATAACATTACATTGGTGAACAGGAATTTTCCTGATTCAAGTAATTGAGTGGATAAATTAGCTGACTTTCGATATATTATTCAGTTGTTATGTGGCCGTTTTATATAGCAGTTTTTAGTTGACGTACTGTTCCATATATTAACGGAACCATTTCGTATAAAACCTGTAATATGGCTTATTCATCGACGTCGTATTAATCAAATTCTAATAGAATGCCGATGCCACTTTATCCGGTAATGAAGTGTCATTTGCTAAAAAGCGTTAATTCAATATGAGCATGATCTCCTTTTTTGTAGGTTTGTAAATAATTACGTTAAATCCGGAATTGAAAAAGAAACCCACCAATCCTACTCTCGACGATATCGTTTTTGAATGCAGAAACAAGGAGTATGGATCCTATGTACTCCGTAAAAACCAACAGGCATACCTGTTTCGCGGTTTATTGGTTTCGATAGCAGTTTTATTACTGTTTCTTGTGGCAATCACAAAAATTTCGCGTTTCCAGCATACCCGTTCTATTGATAATTCTCAGCCATACGGGCATTCAGTTGATATTGAACTTCCTGATAAACCGTATGGTATCCGATCGGTCAAGTTATCAGGAAACGCATCTTCTTCGGCATTGGTCCTTCCTAAAATTGTTGCTGTCCCTGAGCCGGTAATTACAAAAGATGAGAAATCCGGCAAACAAACCGGTGATGGAAATGATACCACCGTCAGTAGCGGGGAAGGGACTGGAAAAACGGAAAGCAGTGAATTTTCAAGCAGGGGGGACGGAATAGAAGGGGAAGTATTTGGTTCGGCTGATATAAATCCACAGTTTCCGGGAGGACAAAAGGCGCTGCAGGAATTTATTGATGAAAACATGAAATACCAGGATATTTCCAGGAGTTCATCCAGCAAGGGTACTATACTGATTTATGCAGTGATTGCAAGCGATGGTTCATTGTGGGATATAAAAGTAATCAAGGGATTATTGCCAGAGCTTGATGAGGAAGCATTGCGGGTAGTCAGGCTGATGCCCCGCTGGAAGCCGGCCATACGGAATGGGAAGCCTGTAAATGTCCGCTGTTATATCCCGATTTCGGTTTCGCCGATAAAGTAACGCCCTTGTTTTGTTGCCTATAGTCTGTTCTGATTTATATGCCTCCATCCGGAACCGGCTCACTCATCAGGATAAACATTGCAAATGTTCGCGGCCTTTCATACTATTTTAGTAAAACCTAAGTTATAGTTAACACCCGGTTGTTTACAATTATTCCAAACTGTCTCAATACGGCTAAGCGAATACAATATCTTTACATTTAAAACCGATACTAAATGTTAAACGCAGTTTTACTTCAAATCGTTTCAGGTGCCGGCACTGCTGCTGATACGGCAGCACAGGCACTTATTGGCATACCACAGGCACCGGCTCGTGTATCCGAATCATTTTCATTATTCGAACTGCTGGTTAAAGGCGGACCGATCATGATACCTATTGCCATTTTATCCGTGCTGGCCATTTATATCTTTGTTGAAAGGAATCTCAGTATAAGGCGTGCTTCGAGGTTCGAAGCCGGATTTATGAACAACATCCGCGATTTTATTTACAACAACCGTATCGATTCGGCTATTGCATACTGCAAGAGTAACAAAAGTCCTGTTTCACGTATGATTGAGAAGGGTATAAAGCGCCTGGGCCGTCCGCTGAAGGAAATAGAAGAGTCGATTGAAATCGTAGGGAAATTTGAGGTGTATAAACTCGAGAAGAATATAGTGATACTTGCCATTATTGCAGGTATTGCCCCTATGTTTGGCTTTATCGGTACTATAATCGGAGTAATCAAGATTTTTCATGATATTTCCCTTCAGGGTGATGTCAGTATCACAACTGTTTCGGCAGGTTTATATACCAAAATGGTATCCAGTGCAGCTGGTTTGCTTGTAGGTATTACCGCATTTATACTCTATCACTGGTGTAACATTATGGTTGAAAAAGCTGTTCAGAAACTGGAATACAGTGCCATGGAGTTTATTGATCTTTTACAGGAACCTTCGAAATGAACCTAAGAAAGAAGACGAAAATAACAGCCGAGGTTGCAACTTCATCCATGAACGATATTATGTTCTTCCTGATGTTGTTCTTCCTTATTATGTCGACTCTACTTAACCCAAATGTTGTAAAGCTTACCTTACCCAGCTCAAAGCATAATCAAACGCTGAGGCAGAAGGAAGTTACTATTTCGGTAACAAAGGAACTGCAGTATTATGTAAATAATGCACCTGTTGCATTCGAAATGCTCGAGCCTATGCTGTCAGCTGAACTTCGTAAGTCGAGTGATCTTACAGTTATACTGCGTTGTGATAACGGTATAAGCGTTCAAAATCTGGTCAACGTGCTGGAAATCGGCAATAAGTTAAAAGTTAAAATGGTTCTCGCCACAAAAGCCCCCAATGGAGCAACCGGATAGGAAAAATAATATTCAGAACCATGTATTGGGCATAGCCGGAACTTTATTGTTTCACGGCCTTTTATTCCTTTTATTCTTCCTCTTTGTTTTTCACACACCAATTCCACCCTGGCCTGATGAAGGTGGCGGAGGCGGAGGCAACGGTCTGGAAATTAATCTGGGAGCCAGCAGTGAAGGGATGGGAACAGATCAATATGCACAGGTGAGCATTCCGGATTTCGAAAATAAAAAAGCGCCTGAGCCTGTGGTCACTCCCTTGCAGGAAGAAGTGAAATCGGCAAATACAAAAGCAGAAGATATTCTCACTCAGGATAATGAGGAAGCGGTTTCACTACCTTCGAAAAAGGATGACCGCAAGCCGAAAATTGTAAAGGACAATACGGTGAAGCAACCGGTTCAGCCACCTGTGGTTGCTCAGCCTGTTGTTAATACTAACGCACTGTATAAAAAGAATAAAAATACTAACGACGGAACTACAGGCAAACCCGGAAACCAGGGAAGAGAAGACGGTACTGCAGGGTCAGGCAACTACGGCGGAACCGGTTCGGGTAAGGGCAGTGGGAACGGCTCAGGGAACGGAAGCGGATCAGGAACAGGTTCAGGGTCGGGAACTGGCTCAGGCAGCGGTAGCGGCAATGGTAATGGCATTTCCTTCGATCTGGGAGGACGACCGGCCCGCAGTTTGCAAAAACCTTTTTATAATTCGCCTGAACAGGGGAATATTGTAGTCACCATTAAAGTTAACAGACAGGGAAAAGTAACCTACGCGTCTGCCGGTGCAAAAGGTACCGATATTTCAGAAATAGGGCTGCGTCAACAAGCAGAGAATGCTGCGCTTAAAACAGTATTTGCACCTGATGAAAATGCCCCTGATGAACAAAGGGGTACCATTACTTACAAATTCAAGAAAGTTAAATAGATTCTCCTTTATTAAAAGACTTCCTTTGAAGAGTTGCTTTTAAGTGCTTTATAAAAGCTAATCATTCCTGAAAGACAAGGATCATTCAAAGATTTGGTTCTACTGTTATTTTAGTGGATCAAATCAAGATGTCGGAAGTCGGAAGACGGAAGTCAGAATTTCTCCTGAAAACTATTTTATTCAGAATAAGAAGCACATAGTAAGACGATTAACAGTATGCAACTTATTTTCAACTCATAGTATGTAAATTCAGTTTAGTACCTGCTTCCGACTTCCGTCTTCCGACTTCGGACCGATTCAAAACCAATTCCATTAAATACGTAGTAGAACCAAAGATTTAAACAACAAAAGCCCTGCAATTTGCAAGGCTTTCTGTTTTTTGACTGGTATTTCAGGGTTAGAAAAGTAGTTTTATAAGTACAAGGATGGCAATAAAGCCGCCTATTATGAGAAAGAATGGCAGAGCTCCGCTGCTTTTTTTGCTTTGTTCTTCATCCGGGTGATATTCATTAGTTTTCATGATTTCGGGATTTAAGTAATGATTCCGGTTGTAATAGCTGAAAAATACCCAATTCAGAGAAAGGTGGAATTTCAGTACCCGGAAATATAAAATTGATTGTAAAGACGCTGCCTACTGATTTGTATCAACGAAGTAATGAGTACGTGACTATTTATAAACGTAATGCGCCTGTATAAATAAAAACAGGGATAGTAGAATAATAACGACTGTTTATTGATCTGAAAGGAATCTCAACAATCGCTGGTGAAGTTGAACTATATTTATTGACAAAAGTAGTATTGAAAGGATAAGGAAACCAATGATTCCTGTTCTGGAAATTCTGAATCTTGTTTCCCTGATCAGGCCTGAGAAAAAAATCAACAGGACCCTGAGTCTTTATCCTTGACTCTGCCCATTTCCCCGATTGCACATAAGCTAATTCCAACTTAGCCTGGCTCTGAAGCATAAGAGACAGGAAAAGAACAAAGATTGCGCAAAGGGATAAGAATGGCTTCATAGCCTTTTACAAATTATGGCATAAAGGTAATTGATTTCAGCTCAATACTAAAATGATTTCCCAATATAAAAAACAAAGAGCCCTGAAAATTTTCAGGGCTCTTCAAATATTAGATTTTAATCCAGACTACTTCTTTTCAGCTAATTTCAGCTTAGCTTCATGGCGTCTTTTCTGCCACATGATAAGGTCATAAGCAATAGGCGTAGCGTTCAGAATGGATGAATATGTTCCAACTGCAACCCCTAATAAAAGAGCAAATGTGAATCCCCTGATTACTTCACCACCAAATAAGAACATGGCAAGTAATACCATAAATGTAATACCTGATGTATTCAATGTACGGCTCAATGTACTGTTGATAGCTGCGTCCATTGTTTCCTGCAGATTCCGTTTCGGATACAGAGTGGTATATTCACGGATACGGTCGAAGATAATTACCGAGTCCATAATCGAGTAACCAATAATGGTGAGGATAGCAGCAATAAAATGCTGGTCGACATCAAGACTGAAAGGAAGCACGCCATGTAGCAACGAGAATATTGCAATTACAATAAACGTATCGTGGAACAGTGAAACTACAGCGCCAACACCCCATTGCCATTTACGGAAACGAAGGAGGATGTATGCAAATACAATCAACAAAGTGAAGAATACAGCGTAATATGCTTTAACAAGCAAACTGTAAGCAATAGTTGGCTGCACCTTCTGTGAACTCATTTTTCCAAAAGCTTTTTTGTCGCTGTGCGCGAGGAAATCGGCTGCAGATATACCGTTTTTGTATAGAGGTTTTAGACCGGCATAAAGTTTTGCTTCAACAATTGAATCTACTTTTGGTGATTGATCATTGATCATGAATGAAGTGGTAATCTTCACCTGGTTATTCTTACCGAAAGTCTTTACTTCAGGCTCCTGGCCGTATTCTGTTCCTAAAGCCATACGAACATTATCGGTACGAACATCCTGGTCGAAACGGACAATATAAGTACGTCCGCCTTCGAAATCTATACCATAGCTAAGTCCCCTTGTAAATAAGGAAACAATACCTATAACAACAAGTGCACCTGAAATAATATAGAAAATCTTCCTCATTCCAATAAAATCAACTTTGGTATGGGTAAGAATGTTTTCTGTAAAACGATTCCACAAACTAATTTTTTTGTTTCTATCCAGAAGAGCAATAAAAATTATGTGTGTGATAAAGATAGCACAGAACATGGAACTAAGAATACCAATGATAAGTGTAGTTGCAAATCCTTGTACAGGTCCTGAGCCAAATATGTATAATACAATACCGGTTAAGAGTGTAATGACGTTACTATCGACAATAGCCGAGAGTGCATGTTTATACCCATCATCAATAGCCAGTCGTAAGCCTTTTCCAGCCCGGAGTTCCTCCCTGATACGTTCATTGATAATTACGTTTTTATCAACGTCCATACCCAGGGTAAGCACAATACCGGCAATACCGGGAAGTGTTAAAACGGCACCTATCGAAGCAAGAACTCCAAATACAAAGAACATATTGACTAAAAGGGCAACATTAGCTACCATACCAGCCCTGTTATAGTAGAAGATCATGTATAACAACGTAAGAGCGAAAGCTACTATAAATGACCATAAACCGGCATTAATAGCTTCTTTACCAAGAGTAGGTCCAACAACAGCTTCTTCAACAATATGAGCAGGAGCAGGGAGCTTACCGGCTTTCAGCACGTTAGCAAGGTCCTGGCCTTCTTCAACCGAGAAGTTACCTGAAATGGATGAACGACCGTTAGGGATTTCATCATTTACGTTTGGTGCTGAATAAACATATCCATCAAGTACAATTGCAACCTGTTTGCCAACGTTGTCGCGGGTAAGGTTACGCCATATTTTTGCGCCTGTATTATTCATTCCCATCGAAACCTCAACTCTTCCGTTCTGATCGTAATCCTGACGGGCATCAATGATAACATCGCCAAAGAGTGCTGCGGTATTCTCACGGTTAGTCGATTTTAGCGCCATCAGTTCAAGAACTTCAGGAGCTTCTTTTTCAGGTTTAACAGCCCAGGCAAGCACGCAATTACGTGGCAGCAATCCTTTTACCTTCGATAACATTACATTTATCCGAGCAGTATCTTTAATTGCAGCATAACCTACCGTAGCACGGTTGGTAGCATACATTTGTCCGTTTTGCTGTGAGTAAGCGGGTTGAAGGTATGCAAATAAAGGATTTTCCTTTTTGTATTTGGCCGCCTGCTGGTCTTTACCGGTTGCAGTTGTGTCCTGTTTCAGTTTGTCGGCAAGACTTGATTTCTTTGCTGTATCAGCAACTTTAGCAACAACTGCGCTTGAATCTTTTTTAGCTTGCAGTGTATCGCCGGCTTTTGCAGTTGTGTCAGCTACAATGTCTGTACCTGCCAAGCGTTTGTTGGCTTCGTTAAAAATACCGGCCAGTTCACTGAATTTATAGGTTTCCCAGAATTCGAGTTTAGCTGATCCCTGGAGAAGTTTACGAACGCGGTCAGAATCTTTGATACCAGGTAATTCGATTAAAATGCGGTCGCTGGTAGCGTGTTTACTGATATTAGGCTGGGAAACGCCAAAACGGTTAATACGGTTGCTAAGAATCTCGAAGGTGCGGTCAAAGGCATCATTACATTCCTTGCGAATTACAGTAAGAACTTCTTCGTTAGTAGAAGTCGGCCTGATTTTTTCGCGCAATTCCATACGGCCGAAAATAGCTGATAGTTTTGCATTTGGATCTAACTGGGTAAAAGATTCTCCAAACAGGGTAACAAAGTTTGATTGACTGTTCTTCTGTTTTTCAGAAGCCATTTCCATAGCTTTGGTGAAAACAGGATTTGTACTGTTACCTGACATTTGCCGTACTACATCAGCAACGGAAACTTCCATTGTTACGTTCATACCACCCTTGAGGTCAAGACCGAGGTTGATTTCGCGATCCATACATTCTTTATAAGTGTACTTGCGGAGAAGTATATTATAAACAGGTTGGTTGGCTACTGAATCGAGATAGTACTGCGTACGTACATCTTTAAGTGAATCGAGAAGATGGACTTCAAGTAGGGCATCGTTTTTTGCTAATTGTTTAGCCAGAGCTTGCGCTTGTTCGTTGGTTGCGTACTTTTCAGCTCTGTTTTTGGTAATTGCAGTAACCAAAGTAAACGAAAGCTGGAAAAGTGACACCAGGGCAAATGCAATTGCAAAGAAACGTATTGTGCCTTTATTCTGCATGTGTTTAGAATTTAGGTAGTTAGATAAACTTTATTTTTTGAGCCTGCAAAGATAGAAATCTATTGGCAAATAACAAACCCGGGCGCAGAAAGAAATGTGCGGAATTATAATCTACTTATCAACAAAGAGACATTTCAGGACGTAATGTTTGCAAAATCAGATGATTTGTTTGCATGCAAAAATACAGGGAAGGATTATATAAAAACATGATTTTAAGGTGTACGAACTCTTTGCAGAAACTTTATACCTGTCAAAAGGCA
Organism: uncultured Bacteroidales bacterium; assembly: GCA_903822525.1. Lineage (GTDB taxonomy): Bacteria > Bacteroidota > Bacteroidia > Bacteroidales > UBA4417 > UBA4417. The sequence goes on from CAIJPI010000191.1 coordinate 23,733, forward strand.
AGAATGAAATGTGTTTAGTTATTCTTTTGGTTCTACTGTTATTTTAGTGGGTCAAATCAAGTTGTCGGAAGTCGGAAGACGGAAGTCGGAAGACGGAAGTCAGAATATCTCCTGAAAACTATTTTATTCAGAATAAGAAGCATATTGTAAGACGATTAACAGTATGCCACTTATTTTCAATTCATAGTATGTAAATTCGGGTTAGTACCTGCTTCGGACTTCCGTCTTCCGACTTCGGGCCAATTTAAAACCAATTCCATTAAATTCGTAGTAGAACCATTCTTTTTACTTGCTGCCTTTCTTCGTTATGCTTTATTCCGATCTTTGTAAAAAATGGATATGCATCAAGCCTGTCATGCACAATCAAGAATTTCGAAAATCTGGCACATTCAGCTTGAAACTAAACACCTGCTGAAAAATTCAAGAATATTAAATAAAATGGACCACAAGATATAGTATATCAACAACATAAAAATGGCCAGAGTAATCTTGACATTTCAAAAAAAATATATGCATATGGTTGTTTTAAATAGGATTTGGAGCTATATAAATATGATTCCTGCTCTTTTATTAAGTCCTGTTTTGATTTGCAATTTACCTGATGAGAAGCGGGAAGCAATAAAAAACAGAGATTTTCTTCGGGAGGAAACAGTAATTATCCCCTTTTTTCGAAAAAGCAGACATTTTTCGACACTATACCTGCTCCTGCCGGTTTTATTTCTGTTTTCCGGTTTTTCGGGTGCTCAGAATGTTTCCCTGAAAGTACTTACTTACAATATTCGCTATGCTAACCCAGGAGATTTACCAAATACCTGGCCAGAGAGAAAAGACAAGGTGTTTGCTGCAATCTCTGAAGCATCGCCCGACATATTCGGGCTGCAGGAAGCTCTGAAATCGCAGGTCGATGATACAGAGAATGCTTTCCCCGGATTTACCAGAATCGGGGCTGGACGCGATGATGGTAAAGAGGCGGGTGAATACTCTCCGATTTTTTTTAATACAGAGAAATATTCATTACTAAAGTCTGGTGTATTCTGGCTTTCGCAGACGCCCACCGTAGCCGGCAGCAGGGGATGGGATGCCGCATGCAACCGCATAGTTACCTGGGTACACCTGAAGGATATTCGTTCCGGGGAAGGGTTTTTCGTTTTCTGTACACACTTCGATCACATGGGCGAAATTGCAAGGCATAATTCGGCGCTTATGGTTTTACAGGCAGTGGATTCACTTGCCGGGGAAACTCCCGCCGTGCTTATAGGTGATTTTAATGCAACTCCTGATTCGGAACCCTATCAGATTATCACGGATAAGTCGAATCCGAAGCATTTGATTGAAGCCCGCACAGTTTGTGAAAACAACAAAGGACCTGAATATACCTATACCGGATTTAAGATTGGAGCTATACCCGGCGCAAGAATCGATTATATCTTTGTGAAAAGTAAAATGAAAGTTGTTTCCTATACCGTTAATTCTGAAAACAATGGTGAATATTATCCTTCGGACCATTTGCCGGTGAATGCAACACTGTTGCTTAAATAAAGCCAGATTTCGGTTATGATACAATTGGTTTTAATCTAAATAAATAATGAAATTCATTCCCTTCAGCATATAAATATCAGTACCACCATATGGTAAATGCATTCAGCCGTTTTTTTGTTTTCCTTATCGTTTATTCAGTATCGTGCAATGCTGATGCATATGCACAGTTATCTGCAGTACATGATTTTAATCGAGTGGACAACGTTTTATTGATTAATGAGAACTCAGATACCTTGTTGTTTCCCTTTGCCGGCGGACTTAACAGCTGTCAGTTTGCAAATCTGGATATTAATCTCGACGGAATTGACGATGTACTGGTTTTCGATCGTCACGGCAACCGGATACTGCCGTTTATAGTTACTCCATCCCCTTCATTAAAACTGGTTTACGCACCCGCATATGTTTCTTTATTTCCTCCTCTTGAGCAATGGATGCAGGGGATTGATTATAATCACGACGGCAAAAAGGATCTTTTTACCTATACCACCGGCGGAATAAAGGTATACCGGAATGATTCGGATGCTTCTTTGAAGTTTACGCAGGTTACGTATCCTTTTCTTTTTTCGCTGCAGGGTACAACGCTGACCAACATACTGGTTACATATGCCGATTATCCTGCCATTGCTGATGTGGATGGCGACGGTGATGTGGATGTGCTTACTTTCTGGGGCTTGGGCTCATTTGTTGAATGGCATAAAAACACCTCTGTTGAGCGCTTTGGAAACGCGGATTCGCTCACTTTCGAGAAATCATCTTCCTGCTGGGGGCACTTTGCCGAAGGAAATGAAAACAACATGGTTGTGTTGGATACCTGTGCAGCATCGAACCAAGTAAAGGACGCCAGTTCTGAAATTTCAGATGATCCAAAGCACACCGGGTCGACCCTGTTACTTAATGACCTGAATGCCGACGGGAAACCGGACCTGACCATAGGGGATGTCGATTTCAACACATTGATCCATTTAACGAATGGCGGAACTTTAGCGGATGCTAAGATGACATCACAAACTATGGATTTCCCAAATGCGGCCAATCCTGTTAATATGAATACCTTTCCGGCAGCCATGCTGGTTGATGTAAATAACGACGGACAGAAAGATTTGCTTATTTCACCCTTTGATCCTTCGCTGATTAAAGGTGAAAACTATAAAAGTGTAGAACTGTATTGGAATAATGGAACAAATGCCCAACCTGTCTACAACCCTGTTTCAGAAAGTTTTATACAGGAAGAGATGCTTGATCTCGGGTCGGGTGCTTACCCGACGTTTTTTGATTACAATGGTGATGGGTTAACAGATATACTGTTCGGAAATTATGGGTATTCCGATACCTGTATGTATTCACCTGAAAGTGGCCTGGTGTGCACCTTTACATCAAAGATTGCCCTTCTGCTGAATACCGGAACACTCCAGCAACCGGTCTTCACATTAGTTGATAGGAATATTGCACAACTGGATACTCTTCAGCTACAATCGCTAATTCCTTCTGTTGCCGATTTGGATGGCGACGGCGATATGGACCTGGTTTGCGGAAACTCGAAAGGTAAACTGGTATACTGCGAAAATATAGCCATGTCAGGACAACCAGCTGATTTCAAACTAATCGATCCGGCCTGGCAATCCATTGATGTGGGTGATTTTTCGGCCCCACAGTTATTCGATCTGGACCAGGACGGGCTTTTCGACCTGGTTTGCGGGAAAAGAAATGGGACAATAAGCTTTTATAAAAATACAGGTTCAACTGCAGTTGCAAAGTTTACGCTGGTTACGGAAATGTTGGGAAGCGTAGATGTGACAAACACTCAGCTTTCGAATTATGGATACAGTGTCCCCTGTTTTTATAAAGACCGGCAGGGTAAGACTGTGCTATTTTCCGGGTCAGAATTCGGTGATATTTTTGTTTACGATCAGATCGATAACAACCTGAACGGAAATTTTCATTTTCTGGGTACATTACCGGGTAATAGTGAAGGATGGCGTACAGGGGTGGCTTTTGGGAACCTGAACAATGATACTCTCACGGATATGCTTATCGGCAACTATGCAGGTGGTTCAGGATTATTTTATGGAAAATCGGATAAAATATTCGGTATTGACAATGAAATAAGAAGCAGGTATTCAGCCTTGCTTATTTCGCCTAATCCGGCCAGAACAGAAGTTTCGATATCGTCGGAAAGTGAATTTCAATTGGCACCGGCAGCTATACGTATTTGTGGAATGGATGGTAAGACTATCAGACAGTTTTCACAACTGGAATTGCCATTTCTTATGGATATTTCAGGAATCAAAAATGGAATTTACCTACTTACGTTGTGTACAAACAAAGGTATAATGACAGCTAAACTTGTTATTTGCCGATAGAAGTATAAATTCAGATAATAGTTTCTATAATTACCTTTTATGATATTGTGGTTCAGTTGTGCTTTAATAGCTGAAACTGCTTCCACCCAGAAATTCCCTTAAAATGGAGGTTGGCGGAATTTCGGTAGGTTTAAGAGGTCTGAAATAACTGAAGAAGTTGAGCAGCCTTGTGGCTTCTGAATATTCAGGCTGGTTTGGCTGAACTTCGAGTAATATAGGTTCGGCAAAAGGTTTTAAAACTGCCAGTTCATATAAAAGGGCAGAGTTAAACATGGTGTCGGCTTCTTCCTGATATGGGAAAATATGTTTTTCTTCACCTAAACGGACACTTTGCCATCTTGAAATTGTTTCGCGGGCCGAATATTTCCGGTAACGGTAATCGCGGACTATCCTGCGGATAAGCCTGTTATCGGTAGTGCTGACGCGGTTATGATCATCAATGTTTAATGAAGTGAGTGCCGAAACATAGATTTTAAATTTGGCTTCTGCCGGTATGGAACTGGTAAGCATGGGATTCAATCCATGGATGCCTTCAATAATCAGCACATTCTCAGGGAGCATCTGCATCGTTTCGCCCGAATAAAAACGGGTGCCCGATTCGAATAAAAATTTTGGAATTTCGATTTTATCCCCGTTCAGCAGCTCGAGTATATTTTGGTTGAATAAAGGAATATCAAGCGCTTCAACAGCTTCGTAATCGTGATTGCCGTTTACGTCGAGTGGGGTCTTATCCCTGTCGACAAAATAGTTATCGAGCGATAAATTGAGTGGTTTCATTCCATTTACCATCAGTTGCACAGCCAGGCGCTTGGCAAAAGTGGTTTTCCCGCTCGATGAAGGGCCGCTGATCAGAATGACCTTGACCTGGTTATTACGCATGCGGATGTTATCAGCAATCTGCCCGATTTTCTTTTCGTGGAGTGCTTCGGATACTTTAATCAGAACCTCGGATTTGCCGTTCGAACAGGAATTGTTGAGATCGCTTACATTAGGGACTTCCAGAATTTTAATCCATTGTGAGAATTCCTGGAAGATTTCGAAAAGCTTATTTTGGATCACCAGGTTCTCGACCTGTTCAGGGTTGTTTTTCTGTGGTACCTGAAGTAACAATCCGTTGTAATACCTGTTGAGGTCAAAAATTTTCAGGTAAGCTGTCGAAGGGACCATGCAGCCATAAAATGATCCGATATGGCCATCCAACTTGTAGTAGCTCGAAAAATTCTGACCTTTGTGTTTCAGCAGGCTTATTTTATCGACTAAACCATGAGCTTCAAATTTCCGGATCACTTCCTCCGTTTCTTCTTCAACGAGGATAAAAGGAATGTCAGCGTCCACGATCTCCTGCATCCTTTGCTTAATAGCTGTTATGTCCTCTGCACTTAAATCCTTTCCGGCAACGGATACTTTACAATAAACGCCTTTGGATATAGAATGGTCGATCAGAAGTTTTGAAGCAGGGAAAAGCTCATCAGCAGCTTTGTACAGAACAAATGAAAGACTTCGGAAGTACATTCTTACACCATCAGGATGTGTAATGTCGATAAACTGAACCGAAAGCGGGTGAAAAGCTTCAAAATTAATTTCCTGCAATACATTATTTACCAGGGCTCCGAGAATTGGGTTTTTCATTTTCACACCAAAGTCCCTGATTACCTGCACGAGTGAAGTCCCCCTTGAGACTATTTTTGTTGTACCGGTATTTATACAGTGAATTGCAATAGTTTTATTCATAATGATGAGCTGGTTTTATTTAAAACCTTCTGAGTAATTTATAACTCTGTAACTTGTTTTCCTTATATATTAATACACCTCAATTGAAATAGTTATTTTCATATATCCTTTGCAGCCGGAAATAATATATTCTGTTTTGAAGCCTAAATATTATTAACTGAATTGTGTATTGATTATTGTTTGTATCCTTGAATTAGAGCAGGGTGGACTCGAATTTAATCTGTATAGTTTTCTGACAGTTTTGAGAAATGGATTTATAGAACACCAATAAAATACCGGGGGTTATTTCCCGAGAATATCCTTTAGATAATGTGCCGTATAACTGTTTTTGTCCTTCGCCAGTTGTTCGGGTGTGCCTTCAGCGATAATGTATCCGCCTCGCTCGCCACCTTCAGGGCCCAGATCGATTACATAATCAGCCACTTTTATAACTTCCAGGTTATGTTCGATAACAAGCACGGTATTGCCCCTGTCGACTAATTTGTTGAGAACATTCAGCAGAATGTTAACATCCTCGAAATGAAGACCTGTTGTAGGTTCGTCGAGGATATAAAGCGTACGGCCCGTATCACGTTTCGAGAGTTCGGTAGCCAGTTTTACGCGTTGTGCTTCACCTCCCGACAAGGTGGTTGATCGCTGGCCTAAAGTAATATAGCCGAGCCCAACCTGGTTCAGGGTGCTTATTTTCAGAAGTATGGAAGGGATATTTTCGAAGAACTCGACAGCATATTCGATGGTCATATTCAGCACATCGGTTATTGATTTGCCTTTGTATCGTACTTCGAGTGTTTCGCGGTTATAGCGTTTGCCTTCACAAACTTCGCAAGGCACATGAACGTCGGGAAGAAAGTTCATCTCAATAATCCTGATCCCGGCACCCTGGCATGTTTCGCAGCGGCCGCCTTTTACGTTAAATGAAAAACGCCCGGGCTTATAACCCCTTATTTTTGATTCGGGCAGGGCTGAAAATAATTTCCTGATTTCATCAAATACTCCTGTATAGGTTGCCGGATTCGACCTGGGTGTACGGCCTATCGGTGACTGGTCAATTTCAATAACCTTGTCAATGTTTTTCAGACCTTCGATACTTTTGTAAGGAAGCGATTTTTGTTCTGAGCGGTAAAAATATTTGCTCAGGATGGGGTATAATGTTTCATTGATAAGGCTCGATTTTCCGCTTCCTGAAACACCGGTAATGCATGTAAAAACACCCAGAGGTAGTTTTAAGTCGACATTTTTCAGGTTATTCCCTGTTGCTCCGGTAAGGGTAAGATAATCTTTTTCATGTTTCCGTCGGACAGGTGGTAACATGATTTTCTTTTTACCTGAAAGATACTGGCATGTTATGCTGTTGAATTCATGCAGGTTTTCGGGTGCGCCCTGAGCAACAATATGACCGCCATGGGTTCCTGCGCCAGGTCCCATATCGATTACATGATCGGCAGCCAGTATCATATCCTGGTCGTGTTCAACTACAATTACTGAGTTGCCCGTATCGCGGAGATTCTTCAGCGATGCAATCAGGCGGTGATTATCACGCTGGTGAAGCCCAATGCTGGGTTCGTCGAGGATATAAAGCACACCAACTAACTGCGAACCAATCTGTGTAGCCAGGCGGATACGCTGTGATTCGCCTCCCGAAAGACTTCCGGAGGTGCGGCCGAGCGAAAGGTAATCGAGACCAACGTTCAGAAGGAAAGTCAACCTGCTTTGAATCTCACGGATAATTTCGTGTGCAATCAGCTTTTGACGATCATCAAGGTGTTCCTCTAATTTACTGAACCAATCCGCCAGGTTTACCAGGTCCATATGCGACAGTTCAGCTATATTTTTCCCGTTGATCTTATAAAACAACGATTCCTTTTTCAGCCTGGTGCCATTGCATTCAGGACATTCAACAGAGTTCATGAAACCTTCAGCCCAGCGTTTTAATCCTTCGGGATTGCCGGCCTCATTCTGATTTAAGATATGCTGGACTATCCCTTCGAAGTTAAGCGAGTAAGATGAAGTAACACCGAGGTATTCGTTTTTCACCTTTATAACTTCCTCCGATCCGTAGAGTATGGTTTCGATAGCAGCTTCGGGAATATCGGATAAGGGCGTGTCGAGCGTGAAATGATATTTGTGCGAAATGGCTTCAAGTTGTCGGAATATCCAGGTTGGTTTGTACTCGCCAACCGGAGCAATACCGCCTTTTTTTATGCTTTTCGATTGATCGGGTATCACCTTGTCGAGGTCAATTTCTGAGATATACCCTAAGCCTTTGCATCGTTGGCAGTATCCGTAAGGTGAATTGTAAGAGAAGCTGTTTGGTTCAGGTTCGTCGTAGGCAATTCCTGTTTCAGGATCCATCAGAAGCCGGCTGAAGAACCTGGCATCCTTTGAGGTTGATTCCAGTGCCATCAGGGCTCCTTTGCCTTGACGGAGTGCAGTTTGTATCGATGCTGTCAGACGGGTTAGCGATTTATCGTTAATTTTTATAGTATCGATCACAGCTTCTATGTCGTGGATCTTATACCTGTCGACCTGCATCCCGAATGTAATTTCGCTTACCTCTCCATCGATACGGACTTTCAGAAAGCCTTGTTTGCGGATTTGCTCAAATAGCTCACGGTAGTGCCCTTTGCGTCCTCTTACCAGAGGTGCAAGGATATATATGGTTTTCTCCG